>JANQOH010000429.1 GCA_028289725.1 Alphaproteobacteria bacterium | reverse complement strand
CGGACCCTTCGGTGCCGTCCGATTTGGCAGAACCCGAGCCGGACGCGGAGTCCGACGTGGTCGACAGCCAGCCGGCGCGTTTGGACCGTCCCGCGGCTGTCACGGAACCGGACACCGCTTCGATCGACGCGGCATCCAACGCGAAAACCGATGCGGCGGCGCTGGAGCCGGCGACCGATCCCATTGACGAGACGGTCACGGTGGCGGCGTTGCCGGATGGCCGACCGACCGAACCCGATAAGTCGCAAGGGACCGCTCACGCAGGCGCCGACCCGCAAGCGATCCCCGCCGACGCCGATTGCCCGCCGCTTGACTCCGGCATTGGTGCGCCCGGCGATCCATCGTGTGAGGCCCACGCCAACGTCGCGACGCCGGAAACTGAATCTGCGACCCCAACCGTCGGGCCGGCGGACACGGAAAACACGGCTCTCGAATCGGCCGAACTCACGCCACCGACTGGCCAACCGGGTCAAACCCCCGGCGCGAGCCGTCAATTGAGTGTGACGGCGGCGAATCCGGCAACGACGGACGCGAATGATGAGACCGCGCACATGTCCTCGGATTATCCGACGCCGGTCGAAGAGTCCGCTGCGATGGAGCATGAGTCCTCGGAGGCAGCCGCGGGGGCGGCGTCAAACGCGACAAACGATGGGCGCATGGAAGTGGCGGCGGTTGCGGCCGACCAGGTCGTGACGATCGATTCAGAGGTCGATGTGGAACCGAGCGTGTCGCTGCCGGCGCCGGAACTGCGCGAGAAGTCGGTCAGCAATCCGGTCGACGTTGTGGCACCGACCTTCGACGTTTTGCGGGTCGGGCCGACCGGCAACGCGGTGATCGCCGGACGCGCGGTGCCAGGCTCGGAGGTCTCGGTCGTGGACCGCGACACGGTTGTGGGCAACGCCATCGCTGACGCGCGCGGCGAATGGGTCGTGGTGCCAAGTGAACCATTGCCGTCCGGCGCGAGCGAAATCGGCTTAGTGGCCCGCGACGCGGCGGGCGTCGTGGCCGAGTCCGAGCAAGTCGTGGTTTTGATGGTGCCGACGGTGCCCGAAAAGGCAGTGATCGCCGATCGGCCCGCCGAACAGCCGGTGGCCGTCTTGGTGGCCCGGGCTGGCGCGGGTGGTGCGCGTTTCCTGCAAGGCGGCGTTCCCGGTGGCGGCATATCCGCGCCTGGTGATCTCCGTCTGGAATCGGTCAGCTATGACAATGCCGGTGATTTCGATATCTCCGGGACCGGAATCCCGGGCAATGTGATCGCCGCCTATCTCAACAATCAGCCGATTGGCCGCGCGCCGGTCAACACCGATGGCACCTGGCGGTTGCTGCCGGATAAAGTGATCGACCCTGGCCTTTATACGCTGCGGATCGATCAGATCGATAAGTCCGGTTTGGTCGTGGCGCGGCTGGAAACGCCGTTCTCGATCGCTGATTTGACGACCGCCCAAGTCGCCGAAGGACTGGTGGTTGTACAGCCAGGCAATAGCCTGTGGCGCATCGCGCGACGGATTTACGGTGATGGCGTTCAGCACACGGTGATTTTTGACGCCAACATTGATCAGATCCGCGATCCGGACCTGATCTATCCGGGCCAGATCTTCGTCGTGCCGGGAGAAAGCGCCGACGGGTGACGGCGGGCGCCTTGGTGCCCTATAAGGCGGTGCAATGACCGCCAACACTTCCGACTCAGACGCAGAAGCAGAAGAGCCAATCGAACGCACGCGCTACCGGCGCGACTGGTTGGTGATCCGCACGCTCCTGCCATATTTGTGGCCGCGCGGCCGTCTCGACCTCAGAACGCGCGTGGTCATCGCGTTGCTCTTCCTGGTTGGCGCCAAAGTCGCGGTGGTTCAGGTGCCGCTCCTGCTCGGCCGCGTGGTGGACGCGCTCGATCCCGCGGGACAGGACGTAATCTTGACGCTTCCGGTCGCGCTGATCGTGGCCTTTGGTTTGGCGCGGCTCTTGTCGGTGGCGTTTGGCGAATTGCGTGACGCGGTTTTTGCCCGGGTCGGACAGCACGCCATTCGAAAGGTCGCGCTTCAAACCTTCGAGCGCCTGCACAGCCTGTCACTGCGCTTCCATTTGGAGCGCCGAACGGGCGGCCTGAGCCGCGTCATCGAACGCGGCACTAAGGGCATCGAGTTCGTGCTCAACTTCACCTTGTTCAACGTGTTGCCGACGCTGCTTGAGATCGGACTCGTGGTCGGCATCTTGCTGTACCGCTACGAGGCACCCTATGCGTTGATCACGCTGGCGTCGGTGGTGTTTTACATCGGTTTCACATTCTTTGTGACCGAATGGCGGACGCGCTTTATCCGGCGCATGAACGACTCTGACGAGCAAGCGAACACCAAGGCGATCGATAGCCTGCTCAACTACGAGACGGTGAAATATTTCGGCAACGAGACGCACGAAGCGAACCGCTTCGACGTTTCGTTGCGGCGCTACCAGAAAGCGGCGGTGACCACCAAGGTATCGCTCGCGGTCCTCAATATCGGGCAGGGGGTCGTTATCGCGATCGGCATGACGGCGGTTCTCCTGCTTGCCGGCCAAGCGATCGTCGACGGGCACATGCAACTCGGCGACCTGGTGGTGATCAACGCCTTCATGTTGCAACTCTATCAACCGCTCGGCTTTCTGGGTTTTGTGTACCGCCAGATCAAGCAGTCGCTCGTCGATATGGAGCGCATGTTCGACCTGCTCGGCAAGACACCGGAAATCGCCGATGCGCCGTCGGCGCGCGATTTGGTCGTTGACAATGCCGAGATCGAGTTCGACCACGTGGATTTTGCCTATGACCCGGAGCGGCCGATCCTCCACGATCTATCATTCCGCGTCGGCTCTGGTCAGACCGTGGCCATCGTCGGCCCTAGTGGCGCCGGAAAGTCGACGATCTCCCGATTGCTCTTTCGGTTTTACGACATCACGAACGGTGCCATCCGCATTGACGGTCAGGATCTGCGTGAGGTCAGCCAAGCGTCGCTGCGCGGTGCCATCGGCATCGTGCCGCAGGATACGGTGCTGTTTAACGACACGATCCTTTACAACCTTGCCTATGCGCGCCCTGGCTGTGAGGGCGAAGAGGTCGAATCTGCCGCGCGCGCGGCGCACATTCACGAGTTCATCGCGGAATTACCCGACGGCTACCAGAGCATGGTTGGCGAACGTGGTTTGAAGCTTTCCGGCGGCGAGAAGCAGCGTGTCGCGATCGCGCGCATGCTTTTGAAGAAGCCGCGCATCATGCTGTTCGACGAGGCAACGTCCGCGCTCGACACCGCGACCGAAAAAGACATTCAGGCCAATCTCGGTGAACTGTCGCGCGGCCACACCACGTTGGTGATCGCCCATCGGCTGTCCACCGTGGTCAATGCCGATGAGATTCTGGTGCTCGACAAGGGCCGTGTGATCGAACGCGGCCGCCACTTGGATTTGCTGGCTAAGGGCGGCTTGTACGCCGAAATGTGGTCGCGGCAGCAGGAGAGCCAGCGCGTCGCCGAACGCCTGGCCGAACTGCGCGAGGATAACGGCGCGACCGCCATGGGCGCGGCGGAAGCGGGTGAGTGAGGGAAATAGGGGTGACATGCTGAGCACGGTTTTGGTTCCAATCCACCGCGCGGGTTGGCCGTTTATCGCGCTGTTCGCCGTGGCGGCGGTGATCTTGTGGTGGATCGCGACGCCGCTCGGCCTGATCGGCGTCGTGGCGACGGCTTGGTGCGTCTATTTCTTCCGGGATCCCGAGCGCGTGACGCCGCGGCGCCCGGGCTTGGTCATCGCGCCGGCCGACGGCATCGTCTGTGCCGTGCGCGAAGCCGTGCCGCCGAAGGAAGTCGCCGCGCATGGCGAACCGCGTCTCTGCATTGGCATTTTCATGAATGTCTTCGACGTGCACGTGAACCGCGTGCCTGCCGACGGCACGATCGATGCGGTCGACTATCGGCCCGGCAAGTTCGTCAATGCTTCGCTCGACAAGGCCAGCGTCGACAATGAGCGGACCGCGCTCAGCATGACTACAACGGACGGACACAACCTGGTGTTCGTCCAAATCGCCGGTTTGGTGGCGCGGCGGATTCTCTGTCACGCGAAGCCGGGCCAATCGTTCGCGGCCGGCGATCGGTTCGGCATGATCCGTTTCGGCAGCCGGGTCGATGTCTATCTCGATCCCGTCTACGACCCTTTGGTGTCGATCGGTCAGCGAATGATCGCGGGTGAGACTGTGATTGCCCAACGCCGAACCGATTAGTTTTCGGGCCCGGATGGTATAAATCTCCTCATCATGCAACCGCGCCGCCGCCTCAGACCGCCGCCGATCAATTTGCTGGTGCCCAACACGGTCACCGTGCTCGGCATCTGCGCCGGCCTGACGAGCATCCGGTTCGCGCTGTTGGAACGCTATGAAATCGCGGTCATCGCGCTCCTGGTCGCGATGATTTGCGATGCCTTGGACGGACGCTTGGCGCGCAACAGACGCG
>JANQOH010000087.1 GCA_028289725.1 Alphaproteobacteria bacterium | reverse complement strand
AGCGGCGTTGCGCTGGGTCTGTTCGCGCGCTGGGCGCGTTTCACGCGCGACGGCGACATGGTGGGCGGCGATTTTCCCGGCTGGCTCTCCGACTTAATGGGACCGGCGCGCACGCGGACACTGACCGACCGGCGCGGCGAGTGCATCTACTCGGCGTGTCCGCACTGGAAGAAGTGCTTTATCGAACGCGCCGCGCGCAAAGCGCGACACGCGGAATTGGTGATCGCGAATCACGCGCTGGTCATGGCGCTTGCGGCGGCGGGCGACAATGATCCGTTCCTGCCGACCCGCTACGTGTTCGACGAAGGACACCACCTGTTCGACGCGGCTGACGGCGCGTTCGCCGTGCATCTGTCGGGCCTGGAAACGCGAGAGCTCCGGCGCTGGCTGCGCGGTGCGGAGGACACGCGGCGCGGGCGCGCGCGCGGCTTGCGCAAACGGGCCGGCGATCTTGTGGAAGGCGATGACAGGGCGGCGGAAGCGCTCGATGCGGTGCTGAAAGCGGCCTTTGCCTTGCCGGCGGATGGCTGGATGCGGCGTGTCGTCGATCGGCAGCCGGAAGGACCATGCGAACAATTTCTGTCATTCGTGCATCAGCAAGTCGCGGCGCGTTCGCCGCAGGATAGCGGCTACGGGTCGGAGACCGATACAAGACCGCCCGTCGAAGGCTTGCTGGACGCGGCACGGTTGCTGGACACGGCACTGGCCGATCTCGCCCAGCCGATGGAGCGTCTCGAACAGGCTTTGATGCGCCGGTTGGATGACGACGCCGAATTGCTGGATACCGCTGTTCGCGTTCGGATTGAAGCGATCGGGCGGTCCTTGCGACGGCGCCGGCTCGATCTGGTCGCGCCGTGGCGCGCCATGCTCAAATCGCTTGATGGCGAGCCATTGGACGCGTTCGTCGATTGGTTCGCCATCGATCGGTATGACGGTCAACCGCGCGATGTCGGCATGTACCGTCATTGGGTGGATCCGACCGAGCCATTCGCGACGGCGGTGCTGCGGCCGGCCCATGGGGCGTTGATCACTTCGGCGACATTGCGCGACGCGACGGACGATGCCGAGGCGGATTGGCAAGCGGCACAGACGCGGACCGGCGTCGGCTATCTGTCCGCGCCGGCGGTCCGCGCGACCGTGCCGTCACCCTTCGACTATGCCGACCAGACGCGGGTGTTCGTCGTGACGGACGTGAATCGCGACGATCCGGCGCAAGTGGCCGCGGCCTATCGCGAATTGTTCGTCGCCGCCGGTGGCGGCGCGCTGGGGCTTTTCACGGCGATTTGGCGGCTGCGGCGCGTTCACGCGCGTTTGGCGCGGCCGCTCGACGAAGCCGGTTTGCAGCTCCTGGCGCAGCACGTCGACGCGCTCGACACCGCGACGTTGGTCGAGATCTTTCGTGCGGAGCGTGATGCGTGCTTGCTTGGCACCGATGCCTTGCGCGATGGCGTGGACGTGCCCGGCGATTCGTTGCGCCTGATTGTGTTCGACCGCGTGCCGTGGCCGCGGCCCGATATTTTGCACCGTGCGCGGCGCGATCGATTCGGCGGCCGATCCTATGACGACATGATCGTCCGGTTGCGCTTGCGTCAGGCGTTCGGCCGCTTGGTACGGCGTGCAGACGACCGCGGTGTATTCGTTCTGCTTGATCCGGCCGCGCCGACCCGCCTTTTGAGCGCGTTTCCCGACGGCGTCGAGATTGCGCGGGTCGGATTGGCCGATGCCGTGGCCGCGACCCACAGCTTTATTGGCGCGCCGACGCAAGGCGAGTTGACGTCGGGCCCCGGTTCCCGATAAATCCCGCTCGTCGGTGCGTTGACGAAGGGGCGCGACCGGCCATCCCGACAACTGGAACGAGGCGGTAATGCTCGAACCCCAATCCGCGCTTATTTACACCATGGTCTTGGTCTCGGCCGCCGACGGCAATATGAGCGACAGCGAAATCGCGCAAATCGGCGATATCGTGCGCATGATGCCGGCTTTCAACGACTATGACATGTCCGGGCTGACCCAGCAGGCGGCGGATTGCGCGGAGGCGCTGTCTGACGAGAACGGTCTGGAAACCACGCTCGATCAGATTGTCAGCGGTTTGCCCGCCCGGCTTGCCGAGACCGCTTATGCGGTGGCTTGTGATGTGGCCGCCGCCGATGGCGAAGTGACCCAGGAAGAGGCGCGATTGCTCGAAATTCTGCGTCACAGGCTCGATGTTGACCGGTTGGCGGCCGCCGCCATTGAGCGTGGCGCTAAGGCGCGGCACCAAACGATCTGAAGCCCGAGCCGGCGCCGCCGGCCTGTCTGAAATCGGAATCGCGGAAACCCGCTGCGCGGGCGCTATATGGACTCAGCATGTTTGCGCTCAGGCCATATACACGGCTTTTTACGCTAATTGCGGCGATCGCACCGCTCCTCGCGGCGTGCGGTGAGGCGGTGTCGGGCCTCGTATTGGCGCGGGCGACGATCGACGGCGTTAGCATGGTGGCCACGGGCAAGACCAGCAACGGCCACGGCATGTCGGTTATCGCCGGCGAGGATTGCGAGCCGCTGAGAATCCTGCAGGACGAGCCGATTTGCCGGCCGGACGATTTTCCTGACAGCGACGCGACATTGGGCCACGCGATTTCGGAGCCGCAAAACACGGCGTTTGGCGGCGTCTTCGTCGAGGCGGCGCGCGATCAGTACCTGGTCGACCCGGTGATTTTGCCGGAATTCACTGAAACCGAAACGCCCGAGCCCTATGTCGTGATCGCGAGCTTCGAAGACAGGACCGACGCACACGCCGTCGCTTGGAATTTGGCGGATTTACCGGCCACCACCGCAACGACGCGGGTTAACGGGCTGCCGTATCACCGGGTTGTCGTGGGGCCGATGGATCCGTCGTTGGAAAGCGTTTTGGACGTTCGCCTCGCGAATGCCGGGATCACATCCTATTACCCGGTGATGCTGTGTCCCCGGGATCAAAGCGAGCCGCCCTGTCTGAGCAAGCCTCAGTACCGGCCGGTGATCGACCCTGATAAGGTGGCCGCTGCTCAATAACCATAAGAGGGCATTGCGGCGCTTTGCCCGTGCCCCTGGCGCATGATTGCCTTCATCACCGAGAACGAACCCGCGATTCGCTTGACCGCTTTTTTCGGAATATTCCTGGCGGTTGCGCTGGCCGAAGTCGCCGCGCCGCGCCGTGCCTTGACCATGTCCAAGCTGCGGCGTTGGGTCGCCAATATCGGTATTGTCGTGCTGAATACGGTGGTCGTGCGACTGTTGTTCGCCACCGCTGCGGTTGGCCTCGCGCACGCGGCCGGCGGAGCGGGCTGGGGCCTCTTCAACTGGCTCGCTTGGCCTTTGTGGCTCGAGGTCTTGCTCGCCGTCGTCATCCTCGACTTCATCATTTATCTGCAGCACGTGATGTTTCACGCCGTGCCGACGCTGTGGCGGCTGCACATGATGCATCACGCGGATCTCGACATCGACGTCACCACCGGCGCGCGGTTTCATCCGATCGAGATTGTTCTTTCGATGCTGCTCAAACTGGCCGCGGTGGCGGCATTGGGTCCGCACCCCGTTGCGGTCGTGCTGTTCGAGGTGCTGTTGAACGGCACGGCGATGTTCAACCACGGCAATGTCCGCCTGCCGCTGGCGCTCGACCGCGTGCTTCGGCTGTTCGTCGTCACCCCCGATATGCATCGTGTGCATCATTCGGTCGTGCGAACCGAGACAAACAGCAATTTCGGCTTCAATTTGCCGTGGTGGGACCGCCTGTTCGGCACCTATCGCGACCAGCCGGCGGCGGGTCATGACGGCATGACCATTGGGCTCGAGCAATTTCGCGAACCGACCAAACTGACGCTCGGACACATGCTGTTGCTGCCGTTCCGCGGATCGGTCGGGACCTACCCAATCGGCCGGCGGGCGTCCGACGAATAGGCGGCACGGCCTGGACGGCGCGCGGCGCGCCTTTCATAGTGCCCTTATGACGAGCTCTAACAACAATCAAAAGGCCGGCCCAACCTCGGTCATGGTGCCCGAGGGCGACAATCGGCCGCGCAATGTGTGTCTCGACTGTGGTTTCATCCACTACCGCAACCCGTTGGTCGTCGTCGGCGCGGTGTGCGACTGGCAAGGGAAGCTCTTGCTGTGCCGGCGCGCGATCGAACCGCGCAAGGGCTATTGGACGATCCCGGCCGGCTACCTCGAACTGGAGGAAGCGACCCATGTCGGCGCCGCGCGCGAGGCCGCGGAGGAAGCCAACGCCGATATCGCGATCGAACGCCTGCTCGCGGTCTACAACATTCCGCGGATCAGTCAGGTTCAGGTGATCTATGCGGCGCGCCTAAACGACGCCAATGTTTCGGCGGGCGAGGAGAGTTTGGAAGTCGCGCTGTTGGATTGGGACGAGATACCGTGGTCGGATTTGGCGTTCCCGAGTGTTCACTGGGCGCTCAATCACTTCCGCGAAGGGGCCGAGACCGGCGATTGGCAGCCGCGCACGAATCCGCCGGGGGATGACGGTCACTATTGAGGGCGGATTACTCCGCCGGTTCCTCGGCCTTGTCTTCGTCCGTGTCGTCGGAAATCTGGTAGCGCGCGATGAGCGGCAGTTGCGCCATGCTGAAGATTAGCGTCAGCGGCATGATGCCGAACAGTTTGAACTGAATCCAAAATTCGGTCGTCTGGGTGCGCCAGACGATTTCGTTGAGCGCCGCGAGCACGACAAAAAACAGCATCCAGCGGATGGTCAATAAGCGCCAGCCGCGCTCTGTGAGTTGCAGTACGGAGTCAAATAGTTTTTCGAGCAAGCGAAGGCGCAGGGCGAGTCCGCCGGCGAGAATGGCGGCGAACAACAGGTTGACGATCGTCGGCTTCAATTTGATGAAGGTTTCATCGTCCAGCGCCAAGGTGAGTGCGCCGAAGCCCAGAACGAACACGCCTGACACGAGTGGCATTACAGGTATGCGGCGCTGAAGCCACCAAGCCGCGGGTACCGCGATCCCCGTGGCCACCATGAACGCGGCTGTGGCAGGCATGATGCCCCATTTGCTGTTCGCGAAGAAAAACACGACCAGCGGTCCGATCTCGAACAAGAACTTCAAAAATTGTTTCATAGCTAAGCGGTTTGTTCCTCGATGCCGAATAAGCCGCGCGCGAACGCCTTGGGTTCGAACGGCCGGAGATCGTCGATGCCTTCGCCGACGCCCACGGCGTGCACCGGTAGTCCGAAACGTTCGG
>JANQOH010000358.1 GCA_028289725.1 Alphaproteobacteria bacterium | reverse complement strand
CGCGTGCCAGCCAGCCGAGCGGGCCGGACGCCAAGCTGCCGACGCCGATGAGATGGCCCTGCAACGCGGCGGCGACTAAGAGCACGCCGCCGATCGCAGTCGCCACGACGATTGTGGTTTCAAGCCCACTGGCCTGGCCGAGCAGTGCCGGATTGAACACGAAGAAAAACGGGATGAAGTAGATGATCGTGCCGATGCGCATGGCCTCAAGCCCGGTTTGCATCGGTTCCGCCTTGGCGACCGACGAGGCCGCGAAAGCGGCAAGCGCGACCGGTGGCGTGATGAAGCTCAACATGCCCCAATAGAGCAGGAACATGTGAACGCTTAAGGGGTCGAGACCGAGCTGGATCAGCGCCGGCGCCAAAATGATCGCGAGGAAGATGTACGCGGCGGTCACCGTCATGCCGATGCCAAGCACGAAGCTGGTCAGCGCGCCCATCAGCAACAAAGCCAGCGGATGGCCGCCCGCCAAATAGACAAGGTCGTTGGTGAGCGTGCCTGTCATGCCCGTGACTTGCAGCGCGCCGACGATGAGGCCGACCGCCGCCAGCAGGCCAGCCAGTTCCGCGAGCAGGCCGCCCGTTGCATAGACGAACTTCTTGAACTTCGCCCAATCCATCCGGTGGTTCGGATTGAATTGATTGATCACCAGCAACAATGCGGTGGCATAGAACGGCGCGTGCGCTTCGCGCTTCATGACCACCAGCATCCAGATCAGTAGCGCGAAAACCGCGATGTAGTACCAGCCGTCCTTGAACACGCTCCAGAGCGACGGTAGCTCGGCGCGCGGCAAGCCGCTCAACCGGTGCTGCGCGGCATAGGCATCGATCTGCATAAACAAGCCGAAGTAAAACAGCAGAGACGGAATGACAGCGGCCAGCGCGACATCGATGTAGCGAAGGTCCAAAAAATCCGCCATGACGAACGCGGTCGCGCCCATGATCGGCGGCATCATCACGCCGCCGGTCGAGGCGCAGGCTTCGATCGCGCCCGCGGTCTTGGCGCGCACGCCGATCCGGCGCATGGCGGGGATGGTTAGCGATCCGGTGGTGAGCACGTTGGTGACCGGCCCGCCGCTCATCGACCCAAAAAGGCCCGAGGAAAAAATCGCCACCTTGGCCGGACCGCCGCGGACATGGCCGAGCAGTGCGAACGCGAAATTGATGAAGAATTGGCCGGCGCCGGTATAGATCAGTGCGACGCCGAAAAGCAGGAAACCGAACACCAGCAAAGCGAACGCCTGCATCGGGATACCGAGCAGGCTTTCCTCGGAAAACATATGAAAGCCCGCGGTGTCCAAGAAACTTTGGCCGACACCCGAGATCACCTCCGGCATGCGATCGGCATAGGTCGGATAGAGTGACAGGATCGCGACGATCAGAAAGACCGCGATCCCGCCGGCGCGGCGCCCGGCTTCCAAAACCAAAGCCCACAGCACGACGCTGACATAGAGCCCATGGTCAGGCGCGGTGTATTCCCAAGCCTCATCCAGGATCGCTTCGGCGTGATATACGTAGTAGCCAGTGAGCACCAAGGTCAGTACGGAGAGAAACGCGTCGTAAATCGGCACTTGATCGCGCGGTGCGCGCTTGGTCGCCGGCATGACCACGAAAATCATCGAGATCATGAGCCCGGCAACTAAATACATATACCTGTTGTTGACTAGCACCGCGCCAGTCACGAGTTTGAAGAAGCCGAGATTGAAGAGTTGATTGATCGAGACCAGTATCGCCGCCGCGGTGACCGCGAAAATGATCGTCAGCCATGCGGGTCCTAATTGCCGGTACCGCGATGGTCCGGTGTCTTGCGGCGCGTCGCCGGTTTGCGCGGGCGCGGTCACGGCGCGTTAATTCGTCGTGGCCGGGTTACCAGGTCTCGAACACCGGGGCATGGCCTTTGGCGCGCAAGGCTTCGGCGCGGGCCGCCATCCAACCTTGGTTGAACGCGTCATCGTCATCGGGCGCGTTTTCGATATAGACCGACCATGCGTCTTGAATGACGTGCTGGCGCGCGAGGTTTTGCCGGTGGTTGGCTTCGGCGGCCTCTGTCCACAAGCCGGCCTCGCGGTAATAGTCGATTGCGCCATCGTGAAACGGCAGGAACACGGTTTCAATCTGCTGGCGATCCCACATCCAGCCGTTGGCGCCGGGCGCGCCGTCCTTATATTCGTCGTAATGGACGTACATCGCTTTGGTGACGCTATAGACCAATTCCGCCGGCTCGCGGGCGGTGGAAATCAAGATCGGGTAAGCGGTTCCGACGCCTTCGTAACCGCCGTCGGGCACCGCCGCGCCTTGTTGGCAATGGTGCGGGAAATACCAGGGCACGGTCTGGTTGATTCGTTCCCATCCGGCTGCGTCGCCGTGTGGCGACGGCGGGTGGTAAAGGCCGCGCGGAGACGCTTCCATTTTGACCATGAAAGTACTGAACGTCGCACTGATCGCAGCGTCGAGATCGTTGGAGATGATCGCGTCGATCGATGAAGCCGCGCCGCCAACCTCGACCACGTCTACGTCGTCCCAGGTTAGACCGGCGAAGGCCATCAAGGATTCGGCAGCTTTGTTGAGCGCCGGCGCGCCGCGCACGCGCGCAACGCGTTTGCCCTTCAGATCGGCAAGGGTTTCAACGCCGGCATCCGCCGCGACCGCGAAGGACACCGCGCAGCCGTCAGCGACATTGTGCAGCAGAAGCCGGATCGGCTGCGGTCCCCATTTGCGCGTGCCGAACGTATAGATCGCTTCTTGCGCGTATATGCTGTCGGACCCCGTGGCGGAAAACTGCGCTTTACCTTGCCGTAGAGGAGACAGGCGGGACACGTCGTTCTTGCCAGGCAAGACGCGCAGATTCACGCCATACGCGTTCTTCAATGCGCTGCCGATGGCGACCGCCTGGTTGTAGCCGGAAGAGCCCGTGTTGTACGCCGTCCAGACGATGGTCCGGGGCAAGTCGATTTCGGCGCTGAAAGCAGGTGAAGGCAGACAAAATGCCGCGGCAAAAGCCAGCGCTTCAATAAGTCTTGTGGAGCCCATGGTCGTCCTCCCGCATGGCGCGCGCTCCGAGCCGCCTTAACGGCGGTCTGTCACTGGGCGCGTTGGTGTATCCGGTATAGCAACACCGGCAATGCGGGTCGACTCAAGCGGCGTGGCTGGCAGGGAGTTCCGCGAGTTCGATCACGATATCGCCGGTCGAACGTGGGTCGAGAAAGACGATGCGGCTGCCGCCATGGCCGTTTTGCGGTTCTTCGCTGAGCAGCTTCACGCCTTTCGCGCGCAGCTCGTCCATCGCCGCGTCGATATCGTCGACCTCGAAGCAGAGATGAAACAGGCTTTGGCCTTTCTCCTTGATCCAGCCGTCAAGCCACGAGCCCGGTTCAACGGTTTCCAGCAATTCGAGATAGGTCTCGCCAACCGGATACATGGCAAGTTTGGTCGTCTCGATCTGCTCTTCCAACTCGACCTCGAAGCCGAACAGGTTTTCGAGCATTTCCTTCGACTGAGCCATGTCGTGCACGGCGATGGCGACATGCTCCAGACGCTTGATTTTCATCCGATCCTCCCGTCTCAAACCGCGTTCTTCAACAGTGGCGCAACCTCACCGTAAAGCGCGCGGTCGCCGCAGGCGAGGACGTGGCTCGCGGTATGTGCCGGGCTGCCGTCCCAGCCGGTGATTACTCCGCCCGCGGCTTCGATGACAGGCACGAGGGCGGTCACGTCCCAAGGCTTCAAATCCGCTTCGATCACCATATCGATCGCTCCGGCCGCAAGCATGGCGTAGGCATAGCAATTCCCGCCAAACTGCGTCACCAAGGCGCGCCGTCTTATTGCTTCGTAGGCGGCGCGGGCCGCCGGTGTGGCGAACATGGCGATGTCCGTTGTGGCAAACACCGCTTCGTTAAGCGATGCACAGGCCCGCGTCGCCATCGGCGCGTTGTTAAATGTCGCCTGGCCCGCATGCCCGACGAATCGTTCGCCAAGCACTGGTTGATCAATAATGCCGAGAACCGGCGCGCCTTGGTAGGTCAAGCCGATCAAAGTTCCGAACATCGGCATGCCGGCGATGAAGGCGCGCGTGCCGTCGATCGGGTCGAGCACCCATTGCCAGTCGGCGTCAGCATTCGTCGTCCCATGTTCCTCGCCGACGATGCCGTGGTCGGGATAATGCGCTTGGATCATGCCGCGCATCGCCTGCTCGGCATCGCGGTCGGCGACCGTGACCGGTTGGCCGCGCGGCATGTCGCTTGCTTTGTGGCTGACCGACAAATCGCTGCGGAAGTGGCGGGTGATCACCAGGCGTGCGGCATCGGCGAGATCGTTTGCGAACTCGGTCAATTCGTTAAGTTGAACGTCGGTCACCGCGCTTGTCATGCCGTCGTGATGGCAGGGAAGTGGTGGACGGTCAAGCGCGGCCGGTGCTGGAAAGCAAAAAGAAAGCGGGGCGCGTCCTGGGCGCGCCCCGCTTGGTCTTGGTGGAGCCAGAAATCCGGTTCCGCAAGATCGGTTCTAGTAGATACCCACCGGTGCGCCGATCGAGCCCGTGGCGCCCTTAACCGGGGCGGGGCTGTAGAAGTAGGCGAACTGGTAGAGGCCCATGCCGGCCGCCTCGGAGAGCTTCATGTTCTCCTGATTGACGATGCCATGACGGGTCTGCAGATAGGCGTGCGCGTTCTGCGTTCAC
>JANQOH010000356.1 GCA_028289725.1 Alphaproteobacteria bacterium | reverse complement strand
AAGGCGTCGTGCTCGGCCACCTCCAAGAGGGTTTTGCCAAGTCCGGCCGCCAACGTGAAAACTTCGAGATCACCGGCGGCGGTTTCGTGGCGACCGGCGCGACCGACGAGGAGGTCGCCAAGGTCGTCGAATGGGTGCGCTACCGCATCGCCTTCTACGGCTCGACACCGAGTTATTGGCCGGTGCTCGAACATCACGGCCACGGCGACCTTGGCCGAAAACTCAACGCCATGACCAAGGCCGGTGAGTGGGATAAGATCGCCGCCGAAGTGAGCGACGACGTGGTCGAACTCTTCGCCGCCATCGGCCGCTACGACGAATTGCCCCAGAAAATCGAAGCCCGTTTCGGCGGCGCCGTCGACCACGTCTACGCCAGCATGTCCTCCGACGTCCGCCCCGACGTGCCGCCGGATGTGATTGCCGAGGTTCAGGCGATCCCTTCCGCGTTTACGGGGTTCGACACGGCCTAACGCCGCACACCCACGGTCACCAAATATTCGCGCTTCACGCGGAGGCCCGCCGGCGTTTCGTAATGCCGATGGTAGGCGTCACAATCCGCGCGCAGTTTTTCCAACCGCGCCGGCGGCAGACTATTGGCCAGTACGCGCAACGGTCCGAAACCACTGACATACCAATCCCAAATCGTCTGGCAATCCGCGTGGTAAGCGTTGTTTTCGCCTTTTTCGAAGGTCAGGTAGAAATGGTCGCCCAACAATTCCTTCACCTGATCCGGATCGCCCCACGCCAAAGGGGATGAGGCCGGCGGCGGGGCCTCGTCGTACGCGCCAAGCACGCCGAAAAACTCGGCCACCGCACCGCCCGGCACCCAAGCGGAAATTGCCAATCGGCCGCCGGGCCGGCACACGCGCGCCACTTCCGACGCAGCTTGCGCCTGGTTTGCGGCAAACATCACGCCAAAGGTCGAGATCACGCCATCGAACGCACCGTCCGTGAACGGCAAGCGTTCGGCATCCGCCACGTCGTAGGCGATCTGATCGCCGAAGCCGCGCGACAAGCTTTTTGCGGCCTCGATCAAATCCGCCGCGATGTCGATGCCGGTCACCCGCGCGCCCATGCGCGCGACGTTGCGCGCCGACCACCCAGTACCGGTCGCGACATCAAGGACTTTGTCGCCGGGCTGGGGGTTCAATCTCTGCGCGGTGTGGGCCAAAGCGTCCGAAATCGCGAAGCTCACCTGGTCGTAGGCGCGGCCGCCGCTGCCCCACATGTCCGCCGCCGCCTGATGGTGTTCAAGAACTTGCGCTTCAGTCATCTTCGATCCTCCTGCGTCAATTCCGATTTGTCGTGGCGTAATCTCGGGCACAGGCGAGTGGCAAAATAGTCCAAAATCTGTAGTTCCAGGCCGCGTCCCGGGTTGCTATCGTCTGAGGCGCTTGATGGAGGACCGATATGAAGAGCTATGGCCAATTCTGCCCCATCGCCAAGGCCGCCGAGCTGTTTTGTGAGCGCTGGACGCCGTTGATCGTGCGCAATCTCGCCGTTGGCGCCTGCCGTTTCTCGGACCTCCATCGCGGCGTGCCGCTCATGTCGCCGACGCTATTGTCTCAGCGCCTCAAGCAGCTCGAAGCCGAAGGTATCGTCGAACGCCGGCCCGCCGCGAACGGCCGTGGCTCGACCTACCACCTCACGGAACCGGGGCTCGAGTTTGTCCCGATGATCGAACTTCTCGGCGTTTGGGGCCGCCGCTGGACCCGGCGAGAATTGGAAGACGGCGAGATCGATCTCGGCCTCTTGATCTGGGGCCTCGAATGGAGCGTCGACGGCGCGGCGTTCGGGCCCGAGCGCACGACCATCCGCCTCGAACTCACTGATCAACCGGCCGGAAAATCCGCATGGTGGTTCGTCAACGAGAACGGCGCCGCCGAACTCTGCATCGATGACCCGGGCCACGAAATCGATCTTTACCTGACCACCACCCTGCCCGACATCATCCACCTCTATCGCGGCGACATATCGCTGCGCCAAGCCATCGACGACGACCGTCTCGATGTCCACGGCCCGGCGCGCCTCCGCCGCCACCTCGCCGCCTGGTTCAATTTCAGCCCGCTCAACGACGTGCCATCGAAGGTGCCGGGTACGGATGGCCCGGACGCCATCGTCGCCGCTTAGAATCTGCGATTCGCGCAATGCCTGGCCGGCCCCCCCGCGCTCCCTTCTCCGACCTTCCCGGATATCTCAAAGGGATTGGGCTGAGGGCCGCCATCGGGTTGTGATACGCTCGCGATAGTTGAGCTTTAACGACGACGGAGTGGCATGATGGCGGCGGACCCGGCTGGCAAAGAGGAACCCGGCCCACGGCAGCTCGAGGTCGACTGCCTGCGCCGCGTCCCAGTCATGCGCCGACTGCTCCTGCCGCTGAACGTCATGCTCCTTCTGGCGGTGTCCGCCTGCACGTCCACCAGCGCGAACCAGCCGCAATCCGAAACCGCACAAACCGCGTCGGCGGAAGAGGTTGGCGGCCCGGCATTGCCGGAGGACCTCATTGGCTACTGGCAGCTTATCGAATGGCCGCGGCCGGCGATGAACATGGTGAACCCCTGGCCTTCACCCTATCAGTACTTTGCCTTCTACGAAGACGGCACATACTTTTCCTTATTTTCTTCGCTTGAGGTGGACATCACACTGGAGGGTATGGACGAGTCGAAAGATATTCTTGGCGACCGCAATCCCAGTTACCGCTGGATTGACCTTGATGCCAGCGACGACGTTGTTTTCATCCGGATAACCAATCCGGAAATCCCAGGATACGATGAAATCTGGGGCGTGAGTATTTTCTACGAGGACTATTTGGAGACCATCAAGAAAGGCGACATTGTGATGTCTTATCACAATAAGACCCTTAACCGCGCCGTATACTATCGGTTGTTGCGAAGACTACAATAGAGCCAGTCTGGTCGGCTGCTCTCCCGTGTAGAGACGGCAGATTTAGTCTCTACGCCACTCTTAATTTCGAACCGTCAGTGCCTGGCGACGGCACCTAGTCTCTATTGCGGATAGTCCGGGAAATGGACCGGAGATTCGCGCTCCATTTTTTGTTCTTGCAGACGAATTGACGACAGCATCTCCGGCGTGCGACGTCCAGGTAGGGATCGGCCGAGGTCGAGGAGTGCATATGCCCTCAAACGAACCAAATAATTGTCCGGAACTTCCGAAACCATTGCGTGCACATAGCCAAAATAGTCGCGATATCGGGCGGGGTTGTAAGGGTCCTCTCGAAATGCGGTTTCAATACGAAGCAAGAAGTTATCGAGTTCCTGATTCAATTCGCCGTCTAACTGTTCCTTGATCCGCCCTTCAACCAGCGCATTTAGAATTACAAATTCCAAGATGTCAGGACGCTCTAGGGCGTGCGGCCTCAACAAAATGAACAAGCGCGCCGCATCCGCATGCCGGCCTTGCTGATCGACTCCCAATGCCGCCAACAATCCCAAAGTTGCAGGATCCGATTTGAACGCGTCCGCGTGCTCGTCTGCGACATTGCAGAGCGGCGTCCCGAACTCATCGCTTGGGCAACCGTCGTAAGGATGAGTCGCGTTTGTCGCAACAAGCCACGCGTCAAACACCTTGTCTTGCGCGATGAGTTTCTCGATCTCGCTCAAATATTGAGCGTCACTAATGGGGCCATTCGTTGCCTCCCCTTGCACCGCCGACAGCATGAGTTCAGCCAGCGGCCGTGGAATATACGGCTCCCAAACCGGCGGTGCCGAAGCAAGTCCAGACAAAATCTCCATCCCGTTTCTGGACCGCGTCACATTCGTGATTGCAATGTTTGACTCTAATGTGTCTCCAAAAATCTTTGGATTCATGATCCGGTTTATGGACGCTGGGAGCATGCTCATCGATTTCGCTTCGGCTGCGACCGCCGGATGCAAATGCAGCGACCAAACAAGCCATGCGGCAAAACTTGACGAATGCGAGTCGCTCGGAAATGCGTTGGCACCACGCTGAAACGTCGCCACATTCGTGCCCACCGCGCTGACTGACACCGCGTCCTCGGTCTTTTTTACACTAATCAACGGTAGCGGAAACGTATCTGGAAATGGGTCGCCGAAAATATCCAAGCCGTTTTCTTGCTCAACCCAAAAGCGCGATAGCGCCTTTTCCTCCTGTGTTTTGCCGGAGACGAACCGCCCCGCGGTACGGATATTGTTTCCGAGAAACGCCAAGCGCATTTGCCAGAAACCGAAAAGTGAGTCGTTCAAGAACGTGCGACTTTCCGGCGAAATCTGGAGAATCCGGCGATAACGAAAATCATAAAGCGTGGCATGTGTCTCCGACTGTTCGATGCAGAAGTCGGGACCAAGAGTGACCGAGACAGTTTTGCCCCAGTTGCCGCCCAACGCCGAGGCGTCAAACTCCAAGACTTCAACCGGCCCGTCGCCCCTCAGCGCGCGGTAAGCGTCGCCATCAAGATGGGGGCCGCCTGGCAAGGGGGACGCGTAGACCGATTGATCGACGGATCTTGCCGCCGCGTTGTCCCGGCTCACGGCATTCTCACGATCCGTACTCGCCGTCTTTGTGCCATCTGCGCAGCCGATCAGCAGACCGGTAAGACACAAGATCAAACTGATGTAACGTAATTTCCTCATGAGCAAATGCCTTTAGCGACCAGAGAACACGCTTCGGCCACGACATTGGGCCGCGCGACCAGAATCTCAACTATTTGGATTATAGCCAAATTTTGTTCAATTAATGGCAATGGTTGAGATATATGGCTTACGCTATGAAAGCGTGTCGCACCCTCCCTTTTCCGGCGTTCCCCGGCTATAAAGCCGCGCCGCATCCGACGGCGCGGCGTACGAAGACTTACTTGTGAGGGACGGCATGGCTGGGCCGGAAGCGGCGGAGTTTGATTACATCATTGTCGGGGCGGGATCGGCGGGGGCGGCGCTGGCCTATCGGCTTAGCGAGGATCCGAAAAACAAAGTGCTGCTGCTCGAAGCCGGCAAGGGCGAACATCCAATGGCGCGTCTGCCGGTCAGTTTCGGGCTGTTCATCGACAAGCCCGGGGTCAATTGGCGCTATTTCTCGGACCCGGAAGACGGCACGCACAACCGCGAAATTCCTGTGCCGCGCGGCAAAATGCTCGGCGGCTCTTCATCGATCAACGGTCTGGTTTATGTGCGCGGTCAAACCCTCGACTACGACACGTGGGGCCAACTCGGCAATCGCGGGTGGAGCTGGGATGATCTGGAGCCTGTATTTCGGCGCATGGAGGATTATCGCGACGGCGATGACGGTACACGCGGGAGCGGCGGCCCGCTCGGCGTCTCCGAAGTGCCGGATCAGAACCCGCTCTATGACGCGCTGTTCGCCGCCGCCGAAAGCATCGGTATCCGCCGCACCACGGACTATAACGGCGTCGTTCAAGAAGGCATCGGCAAGACCCAGGCGACAATCCAAAACGGCCGGCGCATGAGCACGGCGCATTGTTACCTCGACCGCGCCAAGGGCCGTTCGAATCTCGCCATCACCACCGACGCGCAGACCGAACGCGTCATGCTCGATGGCACGCGCTGCACCGGTGTCGTTTATTCGCGCGGTGGCAAGCGGACCGAGGTGCGCGCCGGGCGCGAGGTGATCCTCTGCGCCGGCGCCATCGCCTCGCCGCAGATCCTTGAGCTTTCCGGCATCGGCGACCCGGATGTGCTGCGCCCATGCGGCGTGCAGGTGCGACACGAGTTGCCGGCGGTCGGCGCGAATTTTCGCGACCATTTGATGGTGCGTGCGCAATGGCGGCTTTCTGCCTCCGGTGTTTCTTACGCCGAACGCGTTCGCGGACTCAATCTGGTCGGACAAGTCGCGAAATATGCCCTCACGCGCGGCGGCTTTCTGAGTCTGCCGTCGGCGCCCATGGTCGCGTTCGTGAAGAGCCGGCCAGAGCTGGAGACGCCCGACCTGCAATATCACTTGATTCCCTACGCGGTGAAAGATCCGAAGCGGCGCAAGCTCTATGAGTTTCCGTCGATGACCATAGCCTGCTATCAATTGCGTCCAGAAAGTCTTGGGTCGGTTCATATTCGGTCAAATGACCCGAACGCGCATCCTGCGATCCGGTTCAATTTCTTGGCCGACCCCATCGATCGCGACACCACAATCGAAGGCTTCAAAATCGCGCGGCGCATTGTCGCCGCCGCGCCGATGGACAAGTATCGCGGCGCGGAACATTCCCCCGGCGCGGATGTCGACACCGACGACGCCATCGAGCATTGGATCCGCGCAAACTCGGGCACGTCCTATCATCCCATGGGCACCTGCCGCATGGGCCCCGGCCCCAACGCCGTGGTCGACGACCAACTCAAAGTCCACGGCCTGACCGGCCTGCGCGTCGCCGACGCGGCGATCTTCCCGACCATGCCGTCGGGCAACACCAACGCCCCCGCCATCATGGTCGGCGAAAAATGCGCGGATCTCATCAAGGCCAGCGCCTGATCTGGACGACAAGCCACGCCGCGCATCGTCACCCGGCCTTCGAGCCAGGGACTCCTTCGTGTCACCCCGGCCCCCGAGCCGGGGTCCAGGGACGCGAGAATAGTCGCGCGCAAGAACGCCCCTCGTCCCTGGATGCCGGATCGGGTCCGGCATGACGTCTCCAAGGTCGCAGCGACACCCGAAAAGTAAGGTGCCTCGCGTGCAAGTTGTGTGATCCAATCCGGTGCTATAGCGTCCAGCTCGCAATCCAGGCCGCGCATTTTGGCGATGGAGAAAACCTGAATGGCAGTCACGCGGAGCGATCTGGATAGGGCCGTCGCCGAGGGTATAGTTTCGCCTGAGCAAGCGGAACAACTTCGTCAACTTGCTTCTCGGGATTCTAATTCCGACGAATCCCCGGTCGATTTCTCGCAGGATCCGCGGGACGAACCATTCAGATTTGCCCGCGGATTTCGAGACGTCTTTGTCGCACTTGGGTTACTGATCCTTGCGGTCGGTTTGTCAGCCATCGAAATATCGCTTGTCGTTATGGCACTTGGCGAGTACTACGAAGGTGGATCATACCCCTTTGACAAGGCAATTTTCGCGCTCGTAATTGCCGTCGTGTTGTGCCTCGCCGCATTGGCTATGGCGGCGTTCATCACAGATAAGCAGCGACTTCCGTTGTCGAGCATGGTTCTCGCTGCGGCTTTCGCCGCGTGGACAAGCATTGTCTCGTGGTTCATCGCGACATCGGCAATAGCGGCACCGGAGAAGTTGTACAATTTCGACGTTATTTTCTTTCAGTCTCCGTATGCTTTTTCTGCTTGGCTGGGCGCAGCCATCGGTTCATTTCTCTTCTACTTGCTATTCAGATTTCCATTTGCGCTTTTTCTCGCAGGCCTGTCGACGATCGGTATTTTTTGGAGGGGTTCGATATTGATACTGAGCCCTTACTGGGCTTACCTGTACGAGAGTGTCATCTACGGCCTGGCGGGCTTGGCCATATTCGGTTTAGCGATGTGGTTCGACATCCGAGACCGTTTTCGCGAGACGCGATTAGCCGAGTGCGCTTTTTGGCTTCACCTGTTGGCCGCGCCCATGCTTTTACACGCGGTTTTTGGCAGAACTGGTTGGGAAGAACTGAGTATTGCGCCGGTGGGTGCAGTGATGGTGGCAATTTCTGTCATTGCCTTACTCATTGATCGACGCGCATTGCTTGTCTCTGGTCTTGCCTACTTTGGCATTAGCATTTGGCACGTTGTGTCAGCCGGGATCGATTCCGTCGGGAACCAATTCATTCTGACGACCGTCGTTCTTGGCGGCTTTGTCCTGATTCTTGGGCTAGGCTGGAGCCGACTACGGCGCATAGTCTTAAAGTGCGTGCCGAGCGAGGCCATCACTTTGCGTGTTCCGCCAGTCTCGAATTAGGTCACCGGCAAATTAGCTCGTCGTCATTCGCCACCGTCCCACGTTCATGCTAGGGATTGGGCGCGCGGGTGAGCTGTCGCGCGGGATGAAGCGGGAGGTTGGTCGATGGCGGAACGCTCGTTCGAGCCGGTTGAGGTATCCGACGATGTCTTGGAGCGGTTCAAGAATTTGCCGGTGGCGACGATCTGGCATCACGTGGTGCGCGATTGCGGCGTGGCGCTGCCGTTCATCGAGGGGCTGGCTTATTACACGCCGGAACGTGGCCGGTTCGCCGCGCGGGCGCGCACGTTGCGCTTTCTGCCGCCGCGCCCGGATTTGATCGCCGAGGTCCGCAAGGGCGAGGACTCGCCGGAATACCGCGCCATGGCACGCT
>JANQOH010000352.1 GCA_028289725.1 Alphaproteobacteria bacterium | reverse complement strand
GAACTCGATCTGAGCTACACCGGCATTTACAGCCCCATCAACGGCAAGATCGGCCGCGCGCGTTACAGCATCGGCAATTTGGTCGGACCAAACAGCGAGCCTTTGGCGACAGTCACCAGTGTCGATCCGGTGTTCGTCACCTTCGGCGTGACCGAGAAACAGCTATTGGATGCCCGGCGCCGCGGCATCGATATCGAGAACCCGCCGGTGGCGCCGTCGCTCGTGCTGTCGGATGGAACCGCCTACGGGCAACCAGGACGCTTCGACTTCCTGTCGCCGGATGTGAGCCAAAGCACCGACACGATTACCGTGCGCGCGGTATTCCCGAATCCCGATCGCATTCTGTGGCCGGGCCAGTTCGCGTCCGTGATCGTTAGGCCTAAGGAGGCGGTCAGCGCCTTGATCGTGCCGCAACAGGCGGTGCAAAACGACGCCGAGGGCTATTTCGTGCTGGTCGTCAATCGCGCCGACAAGGTTGAAGTGCGGCGCATCACGGTTGGCGCGCAAGACGGCACCGATTGGGTGGTGGAAGACGGTTTGGCGGAAGCCGAACGCGTGATTGTGCAAGGCCTGCAGAAAGTCCGCCCCGACATGGCCGTGACCGTGGTTGACGCCGGCGAGAGTTAGGCCCCGTGCTCTCCAACTTTTTCATCGGTCGGCCGAAATTCGCCTTCGTCATCGCGATTGTTATTGCGCTCGCGGGCGTCATCGCGCTGCAACTGATCCCGGTCGCGGAATATCCGGACATCACGCCGCCGGTGGTCAATGTCTCGACCGTCTACACCGGCGCCAACGCGTCAGTCGTTGAACAGTCCGTGGCCGCGCCGATCGAGGCGCAGGTGAACGGCGTTGACGACATGCTCTACATGTCGTCGACCAGCGGCAATGACGGTAGCTATTCGCTGGATGTGACCTTCGCGGTCGGCACCGATCCCGACATCGCGGCGGTGAACGTGCAGAACCGTGTCGCGATTGCCACCGGCCAATTGCCGTCAGACGTGACGCGCAACGGCGTCACCACGCGCAAACAATCGACCAGCATGTTGATGGTGATCAACATTGTCTCGCCCGAGGGCACGCACGACTCACTGTTCATCTCCAACTACGCGTCGATTTACATTCAGGACGAGCTGGCGCGGATCAACGGCGTCGGCGGCGTACAACAATTCGGTGCGCGCGACTATGGCATGCGGGTATGGCTCGACCGCGACCGCTTGACCGCGCTGGAACTCACGGCCGCCGACGTCGAGGATGCGATCCGCGCGCAGAACATCCAGGCGACCGCCGGACAAATCGGCGCGCCGCCTTATGAAAGCACGCCGCAATTCCAATACAGCCTGCAGGCCAAGGGCCGGCTGATTTCGGTCGAGGAATTCGAAAACATCGTCGTGCGGGCCGGCAATGACGGCACGTTCGTGCGCTTGCGCGATGTCGCGCGCGTCGAGCTCGGGTCGCAGACCTACGCGGCGATTTCCAGCGTCAACAATCAGCCGGCGGCGAACATCGCGATCTATCAATCGCCCGGCGCCAACGCGCTTGGCATCGCGGACGAAATCTACGCGGAGCTTGAACGCCTGTCCGAAAGTTTTCCGCCGGGCATGGAATACGACATCCTTTACGACACCACCAAGGCGGTGCGCGCGTCGGTGCAGGAAGTCATCCAAACGCTGATGCTCACATTCGTGTTAGTGGTCGGCGTCACGTTTTTGTTCCTCGGCGATTGGCGCTCGACCATTGTGCCGACTGTGGCGATTCCAGTGTCGCTGGTCGGCACCTTCGCGGTGCTGCTGCTCGCCGGCTATTCGGCGAATATGATCACGCTGTTCGCGATCATCCTCGCGATCGGTATCGTCGTCGACGACTCGATCGTGGTGGTCGAGAACGTGCAGCGCATCATGGACGAGACCGGGTTGGCGGCGCCGGCCGCGACACGTCAAGCCATGGGCGAGGTGACCGGGCCCGTGATCGCCACCACGCTGGTGCTGCTCGCCGTGTTCGTGCCGGTGTCGTTCATGCCGGGTATCACCGGCGAGCTTTACCGGCAGTTTTCCGTCACGATCTGCGTTGCCGTCAGCTTGTCTTCAATTAGTGCGCTCACCTTGGCGCCCGCCATGTGTGCGATATTGCTGAAACCGGGATCGGGCCGGCCGCGCGGCCCGTTGGGCTGGTTCGCCAAACTTGTCGACAAAAGCCGCGACGGCTATGTTTGGCTGGTCCGCCGCTTGATCCGTGGCGTGCTGGTCACGCTGATTATTTTCGGCGGCTTCGCATGGGGCGCCTATCACCTATTCACCATCGTGCCGACCGGCTTTCTGCCGATCGAAGACAAAGGCGCGCTGCTCGGCAATATCCAGCTTCCGGATGGCGCATCGCTCGCGCGCACGGATACTGTCGTCAAACAGGCGGTCGATGAGGTCCGCAGTGTCGAAGGCGTGACCGATGCAATTTCGGTGGCCGGATTTTCGATGCTGGCCGGCGCGGCTTCGAACACGGCGCTGATCATCCCAATTTTGGCCGATTGGGACGAGCGAACGACTTTCGAGACACGCTGGTTCATGATTATGAACGCCATCAATCAACGGCTGGCCGCGCTGCCGTCGGCCGACGCCTTTACGTTTCCGAGCCCGCCGATCGTGGGGCTTGGGCGCGGCGGCGGCATCGAGCTGCAAGTCCAGGCCTATGGCGGCGGTACGCCACAAGAACTTGCGGCCGCCGTGCGCAGTCTTGTCTTCGCGGCCAACCAAGCGCCGGAACTCACCGGCGTGTTCAGCACCTATTCCGCCAACGTGCCGCAATATTTGCTCGACATCGACCGCGACAAGGCGCAAGTGCTCGGCATTCCGATTTCGACGATTTTCTCGGCATTGCAGGCCAATCTCGGTTCGTCCTACATCAACGATTTTAATTTGTATGGCAAGGTTTACCGGGTGATCGTGCAAGCGGAAGCGCGCGACCGCAATAAAATCGAAGACATCTATCAACTGCACATCCGCAGCGCGGAAGGCGAGATGGTGCCGCTGCAAGCCTTGGTCGATATCGAACCCGTGCTCGGGCCCTTGTCAATCAAGCGCTACAACCAGTTCAAATCCGCGCCGATGAACGGCTCGCCGGCGGAAGACTACAGCACCGGCGACGCGATCGCCGCGATGGAACGCGTCGCCGCCACCGCGCTGCCCGAAGGCTACGGCATCCTGTGGACCGGCACTTCGCAGCAGGAGATCGAGGCCGGCGGGCTGGTGGTGATCATATTCGGCCTCGCCTTCGTGTTCGCCTACCTGTTCTTGGTCGCGCAATATGAAAGCTGGCCGATCCCGTCCTCGGTGATGCTGTCGGTGATTATCGCGGCGTTCGGCGCCCTGGTGCCGCTCGCATTGCTGCCATTCCTCAACAACAATCTCTACGCCCAGATCGGCATGGTGATGCTGATCGGGCTAGCGAGCAAAAGCGCGATCCTGATCGTCGAGTTCGCCAAAGTGCGCCGTGAGTCCGGGCTCGACACCGAAGCGGCGGCGATCGAGGCCGCGCGCCTTCGCTTCCGCGCCGTGATGATGACCGCGCTATCATTCATCTTCGGGGTGCTGCCGCTGATCTTCGCGACCGGCGCCGGCGCCGCGAGCCGCGTCTCGGTCGGCTTTGTCGTATTCGGCGGCATGGTCGCCGCAACCGCCATTGGCATCTTCTTCATCCCCGTCCTCTACTACGCCGTTCAACGCTTGCGCGACCGGATCAAGCGGGAACCGGTAACCACGCCGATCGAAGCGGAGTAGCTACTCAGCTGCACTCGCCAGTTGGCGGGCTTGTTCGCGAAGCTCGACTTTACGAACTTTGCCGCTGGGCGTCATCGGTAGCGCGCTAACGAAAAAGATGTGTTGCGGAATTTTGAAGCTAGCAATGCGGCCTTTGCAGGCCTCCACAATGTCGGTTTCGGTGATTGATGCGCCGTCGTCACGGACGATGAAAGCGGCGGGGACTTCGCCGAGACGCGCGTCGGGCACGCCGATCACGGCGGCTTCGCGGATGCCGTCCATGGCGGCCAAACGCGCTTCGATCTCGGCGGGCGAGACGTTTTCGCCGCCGATTTTCAGCATGTCTTTGTAACGGCCCATGAACACCATGTGACCGTCCGGGCGTAGGCGCACCATGTCCCCCGTTTTGAGCCAACCATCCTCGGTCATGAAGTCTGCGGTGGCTTCAGGCTTGCCGAAATAGCCGCGCATTTGGGCGTAGCCGCGCGCGTAGAGTTCGCCCGGCACGTCGACCGGTTGCTCGGCGCCGGTCTCGGGATCGACGATGCGGATTTCGTAGCCGTTCATCGGCCGCCCAGAGGCGTTGACGCGCTGATCCTCCGTGTCCTCCGGGCGGCTGACGATGACGAAGGCCCAGGCCTCGGTCATGCCCCAGCCGCTGATCGTCGGGCCGAACAGCTCTTGCGCGCGCGCGGCGACCTGAACCGCGCCGTCGGTGCCGCTCGGGAAAGTGCCGAGCCGGAAAGACATCGTCCGTGGGCGCGCTTCCTGTGCCTTGGTCAGGTCCGCCCAGTGGGCCTCAAAGCCGTGCAGCATGGTCGCACCCTCGGCCTCGGCGAGATCAAGCGCTTGCTCGGCATCGAACGCGCTCATCAGCACTTGGCGTGCGCCGGTCAGCAACGACATCATCGCGACTTCGCTGTAGCCGTAGATGTGAAACAGCGGCAGATAGTTGACCACCACATCGTCCGCCGACATTTGAAACAGCCGCGTGCGCTCCGCCGTGTTGCGCACCGCGGCGTGAGTGATTTCCGCGCCCTTCGGATGGCCGGTGGTGCCGGAGGTGTAGCCGATCATCATCACGTCATCGACCGCGACCGCCGCCGCGCGCGCCGCTAGCGAGGCGTCATCGACTGCTTCGCCCGCCGCGATCATCTCGTCCCACGTCAGCGCGTTGGGCAAAGTATGCGTGCCGGTAACGACCAGACGTTTCAGCGCCGGAAAACCGGAGAGGGCGAGGGCGCCGGGCGCACCTTGGTCGAGATCGGGCATGGCTTCGGCCAGCATCGCGGCGTAATCGACCGGTCCGGAGCGCGCGTTGACGATCAGCGTCGTGCTTTCCGATTGGGCGAGCGTGTAGGCGATATCGTCGGTGCGATAGCGTGTGTTGAGCGGCACCGCCACCGCGCCGATTTTTCCCGCCGCGAACATGGTGAACAGCCATTCCGGCCGGTTGGTCATCCACAGCGCGATATGCTCGTGGCGCTCGATGCCGAGCGCAATTAGGCCCTTGGCGCAGCGGTCCACTTCGGCGGCGAACTCGGCGAAGGTCCAGCGCTGGCCTTCGAAAACAAGCCCGTCGCGCGCGCCCCAGTGTGCGGCGGCGTGATCGGCAATGTCGCCAAGGGTCAGATTGTCGTCAGTTTGGATCATCGAGCGCAGCATAGCGGTTCCGTGTTTCCCCCTCACCCTCCCTCTCCCACAAGGGGCGAGGGGCGAAGCCGCGAACGCTCTACGTCACCCCGGCCAGGGAGCCGGGGTCCAGAGATCGGAGACGCGGTGTCGAATATTCGCGCACCTTCCCTGGACCCCGGGTCTTCGCCCGGGGTGACGCTGGGGTTGTCACGCCGCCTTGTTCAGGCCGGCGACGGCGGGCAGAGTTTCGTCGATCAGGCGTTGGGTTTGGGCGAGCATATCCTCGTCGTCCGTCCCGATCGGGCGCAGGATGAATTTCGACGCGCCGGCGGCAACGTATTCGTCGATGCGGCGCATGATGTCGTCATTGTCGCCGGCGACGATGGTTTGGCGCGGGTCACGGCCGGTCCGCTCTTTGTACGCGTTTGCGGTGCGCGTAAC
>JANQOH010000341.1 GCA_028289725.1 Alphaproteobacteria bacterium | reverse complement strand
CCGCCGACATGGATGATTTCGCGCGCTGTCTCGATCTGTTCGACGGCAATGATCCGGAAGCCTTGGCCGCCGCCCGCGCGCGCTGGCAAGCCCGCAAGGACGCCGGCTACCAACTCACCTATTGGGCGCAGACCGAAGACGGCCGCTGGGAGAAACAGGGTTAGTCGGTTGAACCTGTCGTGGCGTCTTCGAGCGCGGCTTCGGCTTCGAGCCATACTGCTTCGGCTTCGGCGAGGGCGCTCTCGGCGCGGCTCTTCTGTCGCGTAAGGTCGGCGATCTTGTCGGGTGGGCCGTCATAGAGAGACGGGTCGTTCAGTTTTTCGGTGAGCGCGCCAAGTTCCTTGGCCAATTCGTGAACCCGGGTCTCGGCGGTGCGGACACGCTTGCGCAGTTCGGCGGTTTCCGCGCGGTGCGCCGCGGCGGCGCGGCGTTTGTCCGATTTTGACGCGGATTTGCCATCGCTCGTGCGTTTGCCCTCCGCCTTGGATGATTTGCTGGCCAAGAGTTGGGTTTGGTAGGCATCGATATCGCCGTCGAACTGCCGGCATGTGCCGCCGTTGACGAGCCACAAGCGATCGGCGCAAAGCTCGATGAGTTGCCGGTCGTGGGTGACCAGCACGATCGCGCCCGTGTAGGCGTTGATGGCCTCAACCAAGGCTTCGCGCGCGTCGAGATCAAGATGGTTCGTCGGCTCGTCGAGCAACAGAATATGCGGGCTATCGCAACAGACGAGCGCCAGCACCAGCCGCACGCGCTCGCCGCCCGATAGTGACGCACTGGCTTGATCCGCCATATGGCCGGACAGGCCGAACCGGCCCAGATGCGCCCGGCGTCGCGTTTCGTCGGCCTTCGGCAATTCGTCGGCCACATGCTCGAGGGCCGTGCGGTTGGGGTCAAGCGCATCGGCCTGGTCCTGCGCGAAATAGCCGACTTTGAGCTTGCGCGCCTTGATCATCTCGCCGGAAAGCGGCGCCAAATGACCGGCCAAGAGCCGCAGCAATGTGGTTTTGCCGTTGCCATTGGCGCCGAGTAGCGCGATGCGGTCGTCCATATCGATCCGAAGATTGAGGCTGGAGATCACGGCGCGATTTGGTTCATACCCGGCCGCCGCGCGATCTAGCGCGATCAAAGGCGGCGGCAGCGTTTCCGGCTCGGGAAATTGAAACGTCACGATTTGATCGGCGACGGGCGGCGGCGGTTCGCCCAATTTTTCAAGGGCTTTGATCCGGCTTTGCGCCTGGCGCGCCTTGGTCGCTTTGTAGCGGAAGCGATCGATATAGGCCTGCATGTGGCGGCGCTGCGCGTCGATTTTTTTGCGCGCGGCCGATTCCACCTCAAGCTGCTCCCGCCGCGCCCGTTCAAACGCATCGAACCCGCCTCGATAGCTGACTAATCGTCTTTCGTGCAGGTGAACGGTTTGGTTGGCGACACGATTGATGAGCCCGCGATCGTGGCTCACAATCAGTAAGGTGTGCCGCCAGCGCGCGAGATATTGGACGAGCCACAGGCTGGCTTCCAAGTCCAGATGGTTGGTCGGTTCATCGAGCAGGAGCAAGTCCGGCTCCGAGAAAAGCGCCGCGGCGAGCGCGACACGCATGCGCCAGCCGCCGGAGAATTCGTCGAGCGCGCGTGCCTGCGCTTCGGCATTGAAGCCGAGGCCGTGCAGAATGGCCGCCGCGCGCGCCGGAGCGCTGTGCGCATCGATGGCTGCAAGCCGTTCATGGATCTCGGCGATCCGCTGCGGTGTCCCGCCGTCACGTTCGACCGCCTCGGCTTCGGCGAGGAGCGCGGTGCGCTCCCGGTCGGCGGCAAGAACCGTCGCGTGGACGCTCTTATCGCCCGACGGCGCGGTTTGCGCGACGAGACCGACCCGCGCGTCCGACCGCAATTCCAGGTCGCCCACGTCCGGATGCAACTCGCCCGCGATCAGCGCAAGCAAGGTACTTTTGCCGCTGCCATTGCGTCCCACAAGGGCCGCCCGCCGGCCTTTCGGCAGCGCCAAGTTTGCGCCCTCGAACAAGGGCCGGCCTTCGATGCGGTAGCCGAGGTTGGTGATGGTGAGCATCTGGGTCTAGGGGCCTGGGCAATCGGATGGTGGCGACAGTGGTTGCTGGCCGGAGCCGGCATGGCTATAACGCCCCGGCCTCAAAACAGCGAACGGAATCCGACATGGCAGTCGAACAGACCCTCTCGATCATCAAACCCGATGCGACGCGGCGCAATCTCACCGGCAAGATCAATGCGCGTTTCGAAGAATCCGGCCTCCGGATCGTCGCCCAGCGCCGGCTGCACCTGAGCCGCGCCCAAGCCGAGGCCTTTTATGCGGTTCACAAGGAACGGTCGTTCTTTGGCGATTTATGCACGTTCATGTGTTCGGGCCCAGTCGTCGCACAGGTCCTCGAAGGCGAAAATGCGATCGAGCGAAATCGAGAGGTGATGGGGGCGACCAATCCGGCGAATGCCGATGAAGGCACCATTCGCAAGGACTTCGCGGAGTCGATTGAGGCCAACTCGGTGCACGGATCCGACAGTCCGGAAAACGCCGCCATCGAAATCGCGTTCTTCTTCAGCGCGATCGATATCGTCGGATAAAATTCTTTTATTTTTAGTAAGTTAACCCGGTTTCTTGAGGGCCGGGTTGTTCATGAGCACTTTCTCAATGAAGTCGGCAGCCCCTTGATTGATCGGATTGTATTCGTGTCGGTTTGCGTCCGCCGCGCCTTGCAACAGCGTCATCAACTCCTCGTCTGAGGCGAAAACATCGGTTTCGCGGAGTTTGGCGAGCAATTGGACCATGACGGTGATAAGCGCCGATTGCACGTGTAACGGGCTGACTTCCATTTTCATCATCGCATCTCCTGAATGAGCCGTATGGGCGGCCGTGAATGCGGCGGCTCAGGCGGCGGAAGGCGGGTTGATGTGTGCGTCACCGGCATTGTGGGCGCCGGCAATCTCGACGCGTCCATCGGACACGCGGACCCGGTCCTCGGCAATCCAGCGGAGCGCCAGCGGATAAATTCGATGTTCTTCGGCCAGGACGCGGTCGGCCAGGCGATCCGGCGTGTCGTCGGGCGCCACGGGCACCGCCGCTTGCACGATGATCGGGCCGTCATCCATCTCGGCCCGCACAAAATGAACCGTGCAGCCGGTGAAACGCGCCCCGGCCGCGAGAACCCGGGCGTGGGTATCGAGACCTTTGAAGGCCGGCAACAGCGACGGGTGGATGTTGATGAGCCGGTCGCGCCAGCGTTCGACGAACCGTGCGCCGAGCAAGCGCATGAATCCCGCGAGGCAAATCAAGTCGACATCATGCGACGCGATTGCGGTCGAGAGCGCATCGTCGAAGGCTTCACGGCTTTCAAAGGCCTTGTGATCGACAACCTGGGTCGCCAAGCCGGCGTCGGCCGCGAACGCCAAGCCGGCGGCGTCGGCGCGGTTGGCCAGAACACAGGCCACTTCGGCCGGAAATCCGTCCTGCGCGCACGCG
>JANQOH010000337.1 GCA_028289725.1 Alphaproteobacteria bacterium | reverse complement strand
GACTTCCAACACCACCTTGTCCTGGACTATGCCGCCTTGGGCCATGCGTCGCCTCCCTCGCTGTGTTCTTGTTGGGCGTCCGCCCGACCGCCGCAATCTAAGGCGCTCGGGGCATTCTTGGCCAGTACTCGGTCGACTCGCAGAACGTCCTTTGGCTCACGCAAAAAGAAGCAGAATGAGCCCCCCGACGATTAAGAGGATTCCGGCGAATTCCCGGAGCGTTGTTTGTTCGCGAAAGAATGCGATCGACGCGATGAACGTAAAGACCAACTCCACTTGGCCGAGTGCGCGAACGTAAGCGGCGTTCTGAATGGTCATCGCGGTGAACCAACCGACGCTCGCCAACATGCCGCTGACGCCGACCCAAACCGCGACACGCCATTGGCCAATGAGCGCCGTGATTTGCCCGGGTTCGCGAAGCCGCAAGTAGGCACCCATGAGAATTGTCTGAAATACGAGCACGCACGCCAGCGTGAATCCGGCCTGCATCCAAAACGCGTCACCGCCCAATGAGAGTGCCGCCGCGCGGTAGGCGACCGCCGACACGCCGAAACCGGCGCCCGACGCCATGCCGACCAACGCCGGGCGGCTGGTGAGTTGGCTCACCAACGCCCATGGACGCGCCATCATTTTTGCGGTCGAAAGCGCAATCACGCCAGCCAAACTGATTACAATCGCGAGCGCGGCCACCAAGCTCACCGTGTCTCCGAGTATCACGATCCCAAATATCGCGGTTTGAACCGTCTCGGTTTTGGAATAGGCGGTACCGACGGCGAAATTCCGCAGGGAAAAGAGCGATACCAGCAAGGCCGTCGCCACGATCTGCGCGATGCCGCCAATCACGAAAAACGTCACGAAGTCGGCGTTGAAATGCGGCAACGCAAAGCCGCCAAACTGGTGCAAGCCGGCGACATACAGAGCGGCCAACGGCGCGGCGAACAGGAATCGGGCGAATGTCGCGCCCGATGTGCTGAGGTGCCCCTTTAGGTGCTTCTGTAACGCTGACCGCAAATTTTGAAAAAATGCGGCCGCGATTGTTATTGGAATCCAGAGTTCCACCGTGCCCCCTCGCCAACGCGTCACGGTGTACCATGCCGTCGTTCCAAATGTCTTTGCTGCGGCTCCGCACCCCCGCGCGCCCCCGCAAAGATTGGCTGGCTAGTTAAGCCGACACAAAAAAATCCATCGCGAGCACGCACGATGGGAACCGGACCGTTGATCCTTTGTTTACTGCTTAGCGGTCACATTAGTGCAACTTCTTGCGGGTTAATCTGAAGAAAAGTCGCGAAAGTGAGTCACGCTTGAACAACAGCGGCCACGTCGCTCCTTCCGATTTGCGAATTCCGTCGTGGATACACATCAAAATCGATCTATCTCAAAAATGAGAAACCTTACAAAACCGAAACGATCATGAATCCACTTCTCAAATCGGCCCTTGGTGTTGTGACGCTTGCCGCCGCAGCGATTGCTCCAATTCAGTCGACGATGGGAAACGATACGACGCCCGCTGCAATACTCCAGACTGAATCGGGTGACGTGCTAGCGGCGTTGCCAGGCGATGCCACAACAGATTTCGTCAGCACATTTGCGTGCGACGGCACGATCATGCACCAGAGTTTTCAAGGCGCCCAGGAGTCGCCGCTCAGTTTCTGGTTCGGTGTACGACCGAATAACGATGTTGCGGGCATGGTCACGTTTGTCGGCGCGCCCCTCAATTTGCCACAAGATCTCATCTTTGGCCGGTTCGCGGCACAGCATAACCAGGCCGGCCAGTTCACGGGCGGACGCATGGTCCTCGATTGGCCATATGCCAACAACGGCCGACCTGTAGAACTCGGCCTGATGCGCGAGACCTTTATCCGCGTCGGGCCACGTATCAACGGGGTCGCGAAGACCAGACGACAAACCAGCAGCCACACCTATGTCGCCGGCAGCCTTTGGTTCGACCCCGACAGCCATCCGAGCTTGAACAATTTCTATCGCATCTCATTCATATCGGCGACGTGCATCCCAGAAGGCGACCTACCACCGATCGCGTCGGCCGGTTGAAAGCAAAGCGGACTGCACTGAATCGTTCTGGAATGCGGTCCGCATGCGCATAGGATAGGCGGCTATGCGCGTCGCTCGTTTCATTCTCCTTTGCTTATTGGCCACGGCCTGCGCTGACAGCGGACCGTCGGATGACCGCGCCGACTACGACACTGTGGCAGCCGTCGTGCCGCCAAAGCCCCGCGTCCCCGAACCCAGTCTGATCGGACGCTTTGCCTGTAACGGCTCGATCCTGCATCCAAGCATAGAGTCCGAGATTGAGTCGGCCGTTCAGTTCTCGTTCGACGTCGACGCCACCTATGAGGTCGATGGGCAATTGGCTGGGATTGGCCCGCCTCTCAATATGACAGGCGGCGATATATCGGGCCGATTGACCCCAAAATTTGACACCAGCGGGGCGTTGACCGGCGGTAGGATGGTGGTCGCGTGGCCGCACGTGCGCGACAACGCGCCGGCGGAGTTTCAAATGATGCGCGAAACCTTCGTACGCGCAGGGCAGACCATCAATGGGGTTGGCCAGGTCATACGCCGCACCAGCAAGCACACTTACTTGTCTGCAAAAATCTGGCTGGATCCCGACAGCCATCCCGCAGCCGGCGGCTTTCGAAGGGCTGCTTTCGTCACCGCAACCTGTTTTCCGGAGATTGATCTGCCACCGGGTACCGTGTCCCGATAAGTCGGAACCGCTAGCCGGTGTGATTGGCCTTATACAGGTCGACAGCTTGCTGCAGCTCAAAAAAATCGTCGCAGCCGAACAAACAAAGCAAATCCAATTGTCTTAGATGCGCCTCGGCATTTTCGAGGTCACCGACCTCTAAATACGCCTCGCCGATATAGTGATGGGCACCCGTATGCTGGGGATCCAAGTCGAGCGCCTTCTTATAGTAAGCAAAAGCTCTCGGAAAATCCTGCAGACGGCGGTTTATGTAGCCAAGTTGGTTGAAGGCCTCGGCATTTGTCGGTTCGTCTTGAATAATTTTGAGAAAAATGGCCGTCGCGGTTTCATATTCGCCGGCTTCGATCGCCTGATATCCGTCCGCCGCTGAACCGGACGGCGCCGTGGTCATCGGAATGGGCGGCCCATCGCCCCCGATGTTCGCCGACGCGGACGCTAGGCTAATACCGAATGCCGCGACGCACCCAAGGGCCCATTTCGCACTGAGAATCGTCATAAGAAAGCACCTCTGTTCGACCGCTGCCGTGAGCCGCAGCAAAGACTAAAGCGTGCATAGAGAGATTACCAGATGCGCTCAATGCACGATACTTTGAGCGCTCTCGGATTGCGTCGGTTGGCGGAGACTACAGACGCATCTCAAGCAAGTTACTACTCGATTCTCACGTGAAACCTGAGGCATCTGTCGCCCGGCAATTCACTTGACAGGGCAATTCCTGCGTTTGATGATCGAGACTTCGGAGGATACCCCGGTCGGCAGGCGGGCGGGCAAGCTTACTAACGCAAGGGGCGCGGTGATCTCAACACTTGGCCAATCTTGCGGAGGGCTGCGTCAGACCACGGCGCCGGCGGGGTGACATGACCGGAAACCAATCGTTTCCGGCGTCCTTAACAACCCGTATGGGAGGTCACCCAAATGAACTTAGGGCAGGTAATTCCGATCGCCCGATCGGTTCAAGTGGCGGTCGTCGCCACAGCATTGGGGGCATTTACAGCCACGACGGCATTTGCGGACCCCGAATCCAATGCTTCGCGGATTCGCAATTGCCCCGATAGCGACTGGTGCCACTATCACCGCACCGTTGACAAAGGTTGGCGTTATAGCCCCCTCGCGCAAATCAATAAGAGCAACGTACACGAACTTCGCCCGGCTTGGATTTTCCAGCCCGGTCACCAACGGATGGGCAACCATGTCACACCGCTGGTGATTGATGGCGTCATGTTTGCAACCAGCAATCCGTCCACCGTGTGGGCGATTGATGCGGCGACCGGCGACCGGATTTGGTCGTTTGTGCCGGAAATGGATCAGGCCGTGGTTTCGCGCTCCTTCTTCGCGCACACCCGTGGTCTTTCGGTCGGTGACGGCCGGGTCTATATGGGCACCGCCGATGGCCGGATGATCGCACTGGACGCGCATAACGGCGAAGTGCTGTGGGACGTTCAAATCGTGGATTCCGCGAAAGAGACCGCCGGATTCTCGGGCGCTGGTACCTTTGTCAGTTCCGACCTGTTTGTGATTGGTCAGAACGGCGGTGAGTACCCGATCGAAGGTAAGATCTTCGGTTTGGACCCGAACAATGGCGACGTCAAGTGGACGTTCTACACGACCGGCCGTGGTGACGACGCTGCGCTGGCAACGTGGGGCGGCGACTCGTGGAAGTATGGCGGTGGCGGCTCCTGGCAGCCGGCGACCATCGACTTTGCGAACAACCAAGCGATTTTCGGCACCGGCAACCCGAACCCCGACTATGACTATTGTGGGGACCAGTGCCGCGACCCGAACGTTGATGCGCATCGTCCGGGCGACAATCTCTACACCTCGTCGACCGTCGCGCTCGATCTCGATACCGGCAAGCTGAACTGGTACTTCCAGGAAGCGCCGTCGGATCCGTATGACTATGACTCGTCTCCTGGCGAGTTCATGATCATCGACGATAAGGTCGTGCATCCTGGCAAGAACGGCTTCATGCACGTCTTCGACTCCAAGACCGGCCAGCCGGTCAATGTCTACGCGGCGCAGAAGACCCAGAACTGGACCACCGGCTTCAATCTTGAAACCGGTGAGTGGGAGAATATGTTGTGGCCGAAAGCCGGCGAAAAGACCTTGGTCTGTCCGGCGATCGACGGTGGCCACAGCTGGAACCCGGGTACCTATAACCCGAACAACGGCTTGTTCTACCGGACCATCCAGGAATGGTGCATGTGGCTGACGATCGCGCCGAAGGGCGGTGCCGACTACATCACCGCGGGCACCGAAACCCGGACCACCGAGCCGTTCGCGCAAGCGTTCATGGCTGCTGAGTGGATCGGCACGGCGCCTCCGGGCGATACGACGCACGGCTACATTACCGCGCGTGACCCAGTGTCGGGCGAAATTGCATGGGAGAAGCGGTACGACATCATCCCGCATTCGACCCTGCTAAGCACCGCAGGCGGTCTGCTGTTCAACGGCACCACGGACGGCTACCTTGAAGCGATGGACGCTGACAATGGTGGTCTGCTGTGGTCGTTCAACAATGGTTCCGGCCACCACGGCGGCATCATTTCCTACAAGGCTGGCGGCAAGCAGTTCATCTTGGCCGCGACCGGTCACGGCTCCTACGTTGGCCGTGCGGTGGAAAGCCTGAACAAGGACAAGATGGTGAACTTCCAGGAGAGCGCGGCGTTTGTTGCGTATAGCCTGGACTAAGCCAGAGTAGTAATTGCGGGGACAAGGGGCACCGGCCTCTTGTCCCTCTTTTTTTGGATATTATGTGACGAAGCGGCCGTTACGGGGACCTGCGGCTGTGGCTGCACAGTGTACAAGGAGAAGTAGACGTGATTCTGAAGCCGTTTCGGATGTGGGCGACTTTTGCGGCCCTGACCCTGGTCCTAGCGGGCCCGACCGCTACGCAGGCCATTGCGGAAGATGACGCCTATCCCAAGAAGAACCCACTTGCTGGCAATGAAGAGGCCATCGAAGAAGGCGCAAGGCTATACTTCAAATGGTGCGTTGCCTGCCACGGTAAGCACGCCGACGGCGTGTCGCGCTTCGGCGACTATGCCGCCGATTTGCGGAAATTTTGGCGTGGGTACCCCGAGTTTGTGCGGATAACACTGAACGGACGAACCGATAGGCAAATGCCGCCGTGGGGTGGCGTCTTGGACGAAGATGAGATTTCGCAGATCGGCGCCTACCTGGAGACGCTGCAACTCGAAGGCGCGGTGTGGGTAGCCCACTAATCGCCTCGGACCACTAAGCCCAGGCTTAGGAAAGGACAGACCGATGAAAGCAGTCGCAATTCTGCCGATGCTGGCTATGTGTCTCGCACCGGCCGTCGTGAGCGCCGATCCTGGTTCGGCCAAACCGCCGCAAGTGCTGTCGAGCGGTGCCATGCTCTGCAAATCGCCGGAAGATTATCAGAGTGCGAACGGAAGCGACGCGTCACGCGCAGATGCACTGGACAGCAACCAGTGCATGAGAATTACTGAAGACGATGTGGAGGAAATGCTCGCGCCGTTTGTCGAGATACTCGAACAACGCGGCACCATGATTCTCGTGCAATATTCGGTCGAGTACGAGGACAAGATTGAGCTACTGCACCGAAAAGTGGCGCATGTCCGGTTCACCGGTTGGACAGACGAAGCCAACCTTCGAAACTATCATGAGTGGCTGACCGGCAAACCTCAGACGTAGGTCGCCAACAGTACTGTGGTCCGCTGGGCGCTTGGCTGCTGACCAACGTTGCCTCAACCTCAAGTCACGATGCGGTTGCCTAAAAGCCGGACCGCGTGGTTTGGCCTGGGCAGGCGCCCCGTGCCGTGATCACGGGATCAGCGAGAAACCCATGGGCGACTCGTTCGGAGTCGGCGCTCGAAATAGCGCGAGCCAGGATCGCCTGTTTTAGCTCTTCAGCGCTCCAGGACGGGTTCGCCGCAAGCAAACAAGCCGCCAGGGCGGTAACCCGCGCGGTAGCATAGCTGGAACCGGAAGCCCGCGCCGGCTTACCGTCAAAACCGGTCACCAGAATACCTGCGGCTGGCACCATCAGATCGACCGAGTGCCGCCCCCAATTGGCGTCTCTCATCAAACGCCCGGCATGGGTCGCCGCGGTCACTGTGATCTGATTGGCAAGTGGCAAGGCCGCCGGATACATCGGCACCTGATCGATGTCGCGGCCATCGTTTCCCGCCGCGACCACAAACAGCATGTTGGGGTGACGCCGCGCCGCTGCGTGATAGGCCACCCAGCGCGCAAAATCACGACTGGCAAGCGACATGTTCACCAAACGGACGTGATGGCGCGCTGCGTCGTCCACCAAAGCGCCCATGCGACTCATGTCGGGACGCGGGTAACGATAGGGCACGATTTTGGCCACCGGTGCCTCAGCGGCGACGACGCTCGCGGTGCGCGTGCCATGGCGCGAAGGGAAAAACAAGGATCGCACTGGATCGGCATCGAACGGCCGTCGATCGAGGTCCCAATAGTCGTAACCCAGCAGTCCATTGTGCCGGTCACGGGCCAATCGAACACTTAATTCAGGCAATAAATAGTTCACGCCGGTATCGATGAGTGCGACGAGAATGCCGCCAGGATCACGGGCGGACGGTACCGGCGGATTGTAGGGAAGCGCGGCACCGATCGGGTCAAGCCCGGCATCGAGATTTTCGATCCATGCTGGCCGGCCGCGATCGTCATAGTGGACGCGCCGCGCGACTTGGATCCCGCAGTTGAGATCGGCCATCGCAACGGAATGCGGCCGGTCGTCAGTCCCCGCACGATACTCGACGGTAAGGCTGCGTAGCGCGCCCCCCGGCGCGATGCGTTCGACTGTCAACGTACCGCCCACGACGACGAACCATGCGCGCCAGCCAATGACGCTGACGCTTTGGGGACGACGGTCAAGCCGGCGAAAACCCGGCAAATGTTCGCCGAGCAATGCCGCGTCGTGCGGGTTTTGTATCGGGCAGGCTAGTTTGATTGCGGTGCGAAGCAGATCAGAAATATCCGCCGGTGTTCGGGCTTGAACGGCGCTTGTCACAGAGACCGCGCACAAGGCGGTCAGGCAAACCACACAGGCGCGAAGGATCGCATTAAAAGCAGTGCTGCGCACGCGCGGGAGTGAAGGTACCAAGTTGCATATCTCCATCCCCTCCCAGGTTTCGTCAATTCTCCGGACGAATTGTTACGAATAGTTTACCAGGGTTTTTCAATGCCCGACTCGCGCATCCGCGCTTGGCGCCATTGCTGTCGCATTTCTTCCGCGGCCTGATTGCGGCTGCGCACCAACTCAACCATTTCCTCGGCTTCCTCAGCACTCATTTCTTGCTGATTGCCGGCCGACTCGGTTTGTGACTCATTCTCCGACTGAACGCCCTCGGGTCCTTGCTGCGCGGTCCCCGCCTGCTCCCCGGCCTGTGCCTCAGACTCATCCGCGGCGTCGCGCGGACGCTCGCCCTCCGTGCCTTGAACCGACGCCGCATCCGGGTTTTGTGACAGTCCACTCTCCGCGGCATCCGGATGTTGAATGGCCTGCGCCCGCTGCTCAGCAAGCTGATCGAGCAGGCGATCGGCAAGCTCAAGATTATACATGGCATCGGCCAAATCGGGATCGAGGCCCAGCGCGTCGCGGTAGTGGCGCATGGCTTCCCGGGCCGGTGTCACGGCATCACGGAAGGTCCGCATCGCGTTCAGCGAAATCTGATAGTAGACATTGCCAAGATTGTAATAGGTGCGCGCCGCCAATCGATTGTCATCCGTTTCCAGCGCCCGCAAATACTCCGACAACGCCTGATCCAAGTCATGCAACTTGAACAAGGCATTGCCACGATCGAAATGCAATTCCGGCGATTCCGGCAAATCGACCAGCGCCTGCTCGTAAAGTTCGGCGGCTTCCTTATAACGCCCTTCATGATACGCTTCGGTCGCAACGCGCGCCGCGTCATAGGGCGTTTCGATCTCGTCGGCGCCCGTAAGAAAGAACAAGAGCATGGGGGCCAAAGCAAGACGGCAGACTATTCGCATGCTAACCATTTAGGCTTCCTCCACGCGCGGCGGCCGTTCAGGTATCAGCATTTCGGCGGCAAGAAGCACAAGCGCCAGCGCGACAAACCAGGCGTAACGATCGGCCTTGCGCTCGTCCTCGCCCGCTTCGAGTTCCCGCTGTGCCTTGTTGGAGATCTTCTCGTCGAACAATTTGCCGAGTTCAATCGGTCCTGTCCGCCCTTGAACGTAGGCGCCTTTTGCCATGCGCGCCATCTCGCGCAGCTGCGATTCGCGCATGACAGAAACGACCTCCTCGCCCTGAAAGCGGAGATATTGTCGTCGGTCTTCGCCAACTTCGATGGGTATGCGGGCGCCTTCGGCCGGGTCGCCAATGCCGACGGTATATAGGCCGACCCCCTCGTCGGCCGCGGTTCGTGCCGCCGCCATCGGCAGTGAGTCGTGATCTTCACCGTCCGAAATCACGATGAGGTCGGTGTAGGTTGGATCAATCTCACCGAGGCCAAAAAGCGTTTTCTCGATGGCGCCGGCGAGATTACTGCCGTGGCGATCGATGATCGACGGCGAAGCCTCCGCCAGGCGATTGAGGAAAAAAGCATAATCTAGCGTCAGCGGACTCTGCAGTTTAGCGCGTCCGGCAAAAACGACGAGCCCCAAACGGTTGCCGCCAACGCCACGCAAATGCTGAACAAGATCGACAACCGCGCCCTTCGCGGCCTCCAATCGGCTGGGTGTTGCGTCCTCCGCCAACATGCTGCGGCTGACATCGAGAAGAATGAATATGTCGCGCCCACGACGCGCCGTGTCGGATAGCTCAAGTCCCCAGCGCGGCTGCATTTCTGCGAACACTAAAAATCCAATCGCGGCAACCAAGCACGCGGCCTTGAGAGACCGCCGCCGCCAATCGACCGAACCGATCAATCGCTGCGCTGCGACGACATCCACGAACTGGCGGATCGCAGCGCGCCGGCGTCGAAATCCCCAGACGTAAAGCGCGGCCAGGCCAGGTATGGCGAGCAGCAGAACGGCAAAATATATGGCACCGAATTCCATGTCTCAGCGCACCTAAGGCAGAGCACGCAAACGCGTGTTGACCATCACGGCCTCGAACAGAAGCAGCGCCAACGCGGCAAGAATTAGGGCTGGAAAACCCTCGATATAGCGCTGGTATTGCTCGGCGATATTGGTGGACTTTTCCAGATCGTCGATCTGGGCGTAAATCTCCTGCAACGCCGCACCGTCCGTCGCCCGGAAGAATTGACCGCCTGTGGTTTCCGCCATTGTCGTTAGCGTGGCTTCGTCAATAAACACCTGGGTCGGCTTCAGGTATGTGCCGCCCTCCTTATTGCGGACGGGCATCATCGCCGTGCCACGTGTGCCCGTCCCGACCGTATAGACCTTGATGCCAAACGCCTTAGCGACGCCAGCCGCGGCGACAGGTTCGGTATTGCCCGCATTGTTGCTGCCATCGGTGAGCAGGATCATTACTTTGCTATCGGCGCCCGCGCGCTTTAAGAGCTCCGCGCCCATGACGACTGCGTCACCGATCGCCGTTCCGTCTTCCTCGGGCAGATTAATGATGTCGACCTCTTCGAGCGCCGACAGCAAGGCCTCGTGGTCGAGCGTCAGTGGACTCAGATTGTCGCTGAAGCGCGCGAACGTCACCATGCCCACCATATCGGCCTCGCGGCCTTGCAGGTCTTCTTCGTCGCCTTGGACGAACGAGCGGAAGGTTTCCTTCACAACATCGAGCCGGTTCGCCTGCTCTTCTCCGATTTGCAGGTCCAATGCACCCATGCTGCTCGAAACATCGACGACCATGACGATCGCAATGCCATCGCGGTAGATGCGCGTAACCTCCTGCCCCCACTGGGGTCGCGCCAACGCGATCACACAAAGCGCCAGCGCGATTGCCCGAAAATAGGGCAGTGCGATTCGAAGACGCGTCATGAAGGTCCGCGGCATGGCCGCCAAATCGCCGACCGCCGTGTAGTCGACGCCCTCCGGTCTTTCGCGCCGGCGGATGACGAAAACCAGCGCCGCGACCAATACGAGCAGCAGCAGCATGTACGGGTTCTCGAACCTCATGCCACCTCCGTTGCCCGCGCTTCGGGCACGCGAACGCCGGCATCGGCGGTTTCTTCGACGAACTGCCGGGCGGTGCCGAGCATGTCGCCCCGATCGTCACCGGTTGGCCGGGCGCGGGCAAACTTGACCCGGTCGCACGCCGCCAGAAACGCGCCGAGCAAATCGCGGCGTCCCGCGATCGGCGCAGTCCCGTTCTGAGCAGCCACGAGGATTTCTTCCGTTGTGCGCTCGGGCGCGCGCACGTCGAACCGCCAATCAAGATACCGCCGCAAGATGACCGACAATCGGACGTAATAGGCATCGATCTGCTCGGGCGCTTCGACGCGCATGGTCTCGAGTCGTTTGAGAGCGGCCAATGCGAGTTCATGTGCCGGTCGGGTCGGCACGGGCCTCGCGCTTGGCGGGCGTCGCACTAACCACTGTGCGAACCACAAAAGCGCCACAACCAAGAGCGCGCCGGCCACGGCGAAGCCGATCGTCTGCCATGGAATTTCTTTCGGCGGCGGCGGCGGAAGATCGACCGGCGGCGCAATGTCCTTGGGTTCGCTGATGTCGGCGTCAGGCGGCAGCACAGAGGTGACTTCGATCGGTAGTCGCTTGGTGCGCAAGAAATGCGTCGGCGGCACAAAGTTATCGGGCGTCCGTTCGTCGCGGCAGACTTCCAGATACACGCACGCGATCGATGGTACTTTCGACCCATCAAGCACCGACACAATCATCGGCGGGATCGACAACTCGCCAGGGTCTTTGGGATCGAGCAAGTAGCGACGCTCGTTGCGCTCAATTCGATTGCCGTCGATGTTCGTCGTAAATGGGCCGGCCTTCTGCTGCCTCAGCACTTCGAAAGGGCCCATCTCATCGACGATCCGCGGAAAGCTCACCAAAAACCATGGCGGCGCCTCAACCGCGATGATGACCGTGAATTGATCGACAATCGGCACGATGGCCCTGTCCGACGAAATGGTCATGCGGACGTTCTCGATTGTGGTCTCGAAAAAGACCTCGCCGACGTCTCCGCTTGGCCCATCGTCGATCGGCTCGGCAACCTGCGCCCAAGCCGATGGCGCGACACAAAGAAGGGCCAGGGCAAAACCACTTATGACGTATCCGAGCCGCATTATCGCCCCTCGTTCAGACGCCGCTCGCGGTGGAGAAAAAACCGCATCAGCGGGCGCACGTAGGATTCGTCGGTTTGCACTTCGATCGGAACGATACCAAGCGACGCGAAAAGACGATCTCGAAGCGCCTTTGCCTTATGCCGGCTTTCGCGGAACCATTTTCGCACCGCCGCGCTGTTCGTGTCGACCAACACTTCGTTACCGGTCTCCAAGTCCGCCAATTGCACGAAGCCGACCGCCGGAAGCTCATAGTCGCGCCGATCGTTGATGCAGATCGGGACGATCTCCGCCCGCTTATTGGCGATCCGAAGCGGCTTCTCGTAGTCGCTGCCGAAAAAGTCGGACACGAGAAACGTAATCGATCGCCGCGGCAGCACTTTATGAAGATACTCCAACGATGCCGCGATATTGGTGCCTTTGTTCGAAGGCTCGAAAAAGAGCAGGTCTCTGATCAGGCGGAGCGCGCGGTTCTTGCCCTTGCGCGGCGGTACAAAATGCTCCACGCGGTCCGTGAAAAGAATTAGGCCAACCTTGTCATTATTGCTTATTGCACTCAATGCAAGCACGGCACACAATTCCGCGGCCACGCGCGCCTTAACGCGCGCTGAGCTGCCGAACTGGCCGGACGCGCTGCAATCAACGAGGAGCATCACGGTCAACTCACGCTCTTCGACATATTGCTTTACGAATGGTTGGCCTGTC
>JANQOH010000308.1 GCA_028289725.1 Alphaproteobacteria bacterium | reverse complement strand
CGCGCGTTGCTCGCCGCCGCTTTTTACTGTCTGCGGCCGTGTGCCGCCGCCGCCGTAAAACTCGGCCATCGCTTCGACCGTGATTTCATTGGATTTTTTCTGCCGCATGGCGTTTTCGACGGGCGTCGACGATAGAACGGTTTGGTTCAGCCGTTCCAGCGACAAGCCGCCAAACGCCTGCCAGATTCCTTCGAGAAAATCCGATACCGGTTTTCGCAGCTCCTGGGTCTCGATGACGGCGGTTTCCAGATCCCGGACCCGCGCGATATTGGGTTCCAGCGGGCCGGAGCCACCGACAATGAACTGCGATGGCATGAGCTGCTCACCGTGGGTCGACCCGGCAAAATAGGCCTGCGCGAGAAACAGCAGCCTTTGCAGCTTGAGTGGCGCCAAATCGACGTGGTCGGCGCGCGCCCGCGCAACCAACCAAAGGGCGACATCGAAGGTGGAGTCGGTGGCGGTGGCCATGGCAACGCACCCATAGTTCGCGAATCGGCGGAATCATAGAGAGCCCGCAACGGTCTGGCGAGCGGCCGTTGTGGTGGCGGCCGGTTTGACGCAATATCCTCCCGCTCAAAGACCGGGGAGGGCTCATGGACTTCGCGCTCAATTCAGAAATTGTTCTGCCGGACGACGGGACCGACGGAACGCTCGTCGGCCGCTGTTGGGTGCCAGACGCCGATGGCGTCGGCGGGCCGTGTGTGGTCGTTCTCGCGGCGACAGGCGTGTACGACATTACCCGCGCCTTCGCGACCTGCGCGGAGCTTATGAACGCGGCGAACCCCGCTTACGCGGTCGCGAATACGACGGAGGCGATCCGGCTCGGGAGTGTCGACGAAATTCTGGTCAACACGGTGCCGGACAAGCGTGATCCCAACAAACCCTGGTTTCTGACGCCGATAGACTTGCAGGCTATCAAAGCCGCTGGCGTGACGTTCCTCGATAGCTTGATGGAGCGGGTCATCGAAGAACTCGCGATGGGCGATGCCGACAAGGCGGAAGACATTCGCAGCTCGATCGCCCAGGAAATCGGCGCCAGCTTGAATGGCATTCGCCCGGGTTCCGAAGATGCGATGAAGCTCAAGGAGTCGCTTCAAGCGCGTGACCTTTGGTCCCCCTATCTTGAAGTCGGCATTGGTCCCGATGCCGAAATATTCACAAAAGCGCAGCCGATGTCAGCGGTCGGCCTTGGCGCGGATATCGGAATTCCGGCTTTCTCGACGTGGAACAATCCGGAGCCGGAAGCCGTTCTGGTTGTCAATGCGCGTCGTGAGATTGTCGGCGCAACTCTCGGAAATGACGTCAATCTTCGGGATGTTGAAGGACGCAGCGCGCTGTTGCTCGCACGCGCTAAAGACAACAACGCTTCTTGTTCGATCGGGCCATTTATTCGACTGTTCGACAACACCTTCGCGCTCGACGACGTCAAAGGCATCGACATTACCTTGGCGGTGGAGGGCGATGACCAGTTTTCATTGCACGGTAGTTCGTCGATGGGCTTGATGAGCCGCGACCCTGCGGACCTCGTCGCGCAGACCATGAACGATACCCATCAATATCCGGATGGGTTCGTTCTGATGACCGGGACCATGTTTGCGCCCACGAAAGATCGCGGCGAGCCGGGCATGGGCTTCACCCATCGGTTGGGCGATTTGGTGATGATCGCTACGCCGCCACTCGGCGCGTTATTCAACCGCGTGACCCATTGCGACAAGGCCGCGCCTTGGGAGTTCGGTATCACGGCGCTCATGCGCAATCTTGCCGCCCGCGGTTTGCTGAGCGGCAAAGCGGCTTAGCTAGAATACGCCTTATTCAGCGGCGAGTTTCGCCTCTTCCGCGGCGAAATTTAGTTCCACGACGATGCCGTTCGGATCCTTCACGAAGAGTTGGTGTTGGTCCAAGGCGGGCAAAGTCCGCTCGGTGTATTCCAGATTATGTTCTCGGAGCTTCGCGAGCGTGCCGCGCAGGTTTGACGCGCGCAGAGCCAAGTGATCGACTGAACCGCTGCCATGCAGTTCCGACGGATCTTTCTCGCCTAAATATTTGGTGAGCTCGTCCTCGTCGTTCATGTCGTCGCTGCCGCCGAACAAATGGACGATGGCCTGATCACCACAGTAGAGCCAGTAGCCCGGGAACTTTACCGGTGGCCTCCAGCCGACGGTGAGGCCAAGAACGTTCACATAGAAGTCCTTGGTGCCTTCAAGGTCGTTCGTGCGGATTCCACAATGGTCCAAACTGTCGATCGTCATCGAACCGTCTCCCTACCATGGTTGGTTGGACTGCCGCATTCCGCGCCGCCGAGCGGTGCATTTTGGCGTACGCCAGATTGCATTCCAAGGCGGATTCTATCCCTCTGCAAAAGCGGGCGTATTCCAGTTGGTCGCCAGAACGCGCGCTGGTTCAGTCATTTCCGTGGATCGCACTCCCTCGACACATTTTTGAAAACTGGGACACAACCCATTGAAAACGTGAGTTCATGGCGCACTGGCGCGCTGATCCGGTTTTAGAAATGTGAGGTCACATCCAAGATGTGCCTGTTCGACCTGGTCCAGGTGGAGCTTGAGCCATCCGCGATCAGCGCCAGCGTGGGACTCGGGTGCGGCCCAGGTTTTGCGGCGCGCAGCCAACTCATCGTCGTCAACCATTAGTTCAATCCGCCGGTTCGCAACGTCGAGACGGATGCGATCGCCGTTCTCAACCAACCCAAGCGGTCCGCCAATCGCCGCTTCTGGCGAAGCATGAAGAACGATCGCACCGAATGCCGTGCCGCTCATCCGCGCGTCCGAAATTCGGACCATGTCCTTAACACCCGCTTCGGCAAGCTTCTTCGGGATGGGCACGTAGCCGGACTCCGGCATGCCAGGCGCGCCTTTTGGGCCGGCGTTGCGCAATACCAAAACGTCATCTGCGGTCACGTCGAGAGCGGGGTCATCGATCCGGTTCGCCATGTCTTCCAACCCGTCGAAGACCACGGCCCGGCCTTCGTGATTGAGGAGGGACGGTGAGGCGGCTGATTGTTTGATGATCGCGCCGTCGGGCGCGAGGTTGCCGCTGAGGACGGCGATCCCGCCCTCCTTGGAAAGTGGATTGTCGAACGGCCGTACGACGCTCTGATCCCAAGGCGTCGGCGCGGCATCTAGGTTCTCGCCGAGGCTCCGCCCGGTCACGGTCAGGCAATCGAGATTGAGCAGTGGCCGCAACTCGCGCAAGATCGGCGCGAGCCCGCCCGCCTTGAACAGGTCCTCCATATAGTGCGCGCCGGATGGCTTGAGGTCGACCAGAACCGGTGTTTCGCGGCCCATTCGATCAAAGGCCTGCAAATCGATACCGATCCCGAGGCGGCCGGCGATCGCGCTCAAATGCACCAGCCCGTTGGTCGAGCCGCCGGTTGCGAGCAGTACACGAAAGG
>JANQOH010000304.1 GCA_028289725.1 Alphaproteobacteria bacterium | reverse complement strand
CGATGTCCGCCGCCAGCTCTGATGTGACTTCAAGTGGCTGCTGCGGACCGCCGCTCGCGCCAAGTGAGACCACCCAGGTCTCATTTTCGATACGCACCTGCGGCCGATATCGCCCGGCGAGTTCGAAACGGGCCAGGGCATGTCCGGGTACGGAAACCTGCTCCACACCGGAAATCACCGGGATGTCGTCACTGAACAGCCGGAAATTGAACGCCGCCGGCGTATCGAACAGTACCCACACATAGCCCGCGCGCTGGAAAACGGCGGCCGCCACCTCCGAGGGCCAAGGAAACCGCAAATCGAGCCCATTGGCCTTGACGTCAAATCCAACCAGGATCGCTTCGCCTTCAGCGAACTCATTGCTGCCAGGACTCTCGGTGGTTGCTGTCACAGCTTGAGCGCTCGGCGGTTCCGTCTGGGCCGCGTCCGGTTGCGGCGCCGTTCCGGGCGAGGCTTCCGTATCAGTTTCAGACGGTGGTGTCGTGCCTGCGACTTCGGAAGTCGGACGGATATCCGCCGGCTCAGGCGCAGCTTCACTCTGTGCCACCACGGACGCAACCGGCGCTGTTTCCGCCTTCGCATCGTCGGCGGGGACGGCCGTCGTAGCTGTTTGTTCAGCCGCCACTTCATCGGCGCTACTTGCCACTGGTGGCTCAGGTTCCGCCGCGACCTCTGGTGCGGCTGCTTCTGGCGTGGCTGATTCCACGCTTGTCGCGTCGTTATCCGCGCGTGCGACGACGGTTGCAGTTGAAGAGACAAACGGTAAGTCAGCCGTGTCACTGGTCGAGGCCGGTGCGTCGGCATTCGTCGCGGCCCTTGTGGGCGTTGTGTCCGTCGCCGGCGGCTGGGCCTGTGCAGTCTGTGGCGGCGAGTCATTGGACGGCGTCGGCGGGACGGGTGCCGCTAGCTCGCCTTCCGGCAGGACCGCGTCGATGACGATCGCAAAAGCGTTGCGATAATCGCGAACCGCAATTTGATCATCTACATTGAGCGCCACGACAAGCGTGGGCTCGGTCTGAATTTCGGAAATACCCGTGAACGGATTCGCAGGCGTGGCGATGTCGCCGACCAAACGACCCGGACGATCAAACCGGATCGTCACGACGCCGGCGGATCGATCAAGTCGATAGCCTGCGTCGCGCGTCCAGGCGAACGAGGCGCGACTGATCGTGTCGTCCGCAACAAATTGGACGGTCACAGGCGCCAGATCAGGACCCGATTCACTTGCATTCGGCACCGTGCCCTGCGCCGCATCAGGGTTCGGCGGCGTCAACGGCGTTTGCGCCAAAGCCTCACGTGGCGCGAGGTCAATCACCACATTGTTGCCCTCTTTGCGATCGGCAACCTGGTAGAGCTGGTCCAGCGTGAACGTAATTGCAGCACCACCATCGTTCGCGCCGACGGTCACCACCACATCCTGCAACTTCGTGAACACTTCGCTGAACCGCGGCATCAGCGGCCGGCTGAAACTTACAACGAGTGTACGACCATCGAGTTGCGTTTGATAATCAACGGCGGCCGGCCACTCGAACACCATTGTTGCGGCGGATCCGTCCGTACTCGCGCGGATCGGAACGATCTCGGCTTGCTGTGCTGATACATCGGAGCGGAAAACACTGAGTGCCATCAACAAAACGAGTGCTGCCGGACAGGCGAGCGAGCGCCACGCATGCGGTAACCAACGCAACCGACTCGGCCTCACCGGTTGTTCCATTCGTCCAAATCCTTGCGAATGACCACGTCGATGCGGCGGGCGCGGCGATAGCGGTCCTCTACCGGCAAATCGAGACTAATTTCGCCAAATCGGGAATCAGCGAGACCAAATGACCGTGCGCCCTCAGCAAAGCCCGCACGCCGCAACTCGTTCGCGACAGACATGGCGCGCGCCAACGAAAACTCCCAGTTCGACGGATAAATGGGGCTGGAAATCGGATCCGGATCGGTGTGTCCGTTCACGTCGATGCGGTTCGACAAAAACCGAATAACGGTACCCAACTTGTCGATCGCTTCGCGGGCCGCCGTCGTCATCGTCGCGGTACCTGGTTCGAACATTGTGTCGGCGGGCATTGAAATGACGAGCCGGTCATGAAGTTCGTGAAGTTTTATGTCAACCGCCAATGCATTGTCAGCTAACTTATCGCCAATTAACGCTCGCAGATAGCTCAAATCATACGCTTCGCGCGTCGTCACCTTCGGGATGTCAAGGTCGGCCGAAGGCTTCGGCCGCTTGATCGACGCCGACGGATTGAATTGCTGTGCGAGAGAGCTGACGATCGCTTCGAACTCCTCGATCTCGAGCGTCGACATTGAGAACAGCATAACGAAAAACACCAGCATTAGCGACACAAGGTCACCGAATGAGAGCATCCACGCTTCTGGGTCGACAGACGAGCCCGACGATTCATCATCGTCGTCCTCCTCCGGTTCCGGCGGCGGCGGCGCGACTTCTTGCGGAACTTCTTCGTCAGCCATCTTCGATCACTCCGCGAAATCGACTTTCGCTTGGCCCTCGACGCGTACAAGAAAGGCCATTTCGACCTCGCCGGGATTGCCGGGCTGTGCACCGATAGTCAGCGAATTAACACGTGCACCGCGGTCCAATATCGCCCGCGCGAAGGCCCCTGCCCGCGCGACTTCGATAATTTGACCGCCACCCTGGCCGCTGCCGATGAACGGCCCGGTGAAAGTAGAGAACTCGACCTCGTATCGGAGACCAGCGACCCGCCTGCTAAGGGCCCGGGAAATGCGGTACATCAGGTCTTCGCGGTCATCGCGGATGACGATACTGCCGGTTTCGAATAGCTGGTCCGCCGGCATGCGAATGACCATCACGGAACCGGCGGAATAAAGTTCGACGCGCGCAAGCGGCACGGCGACCTCAAAGAAGTCCCTAATCTCGCGATGGAATTCCTTAGTCGCGAGATCATTGCCGACGCTTGCGGTAAACTCGGTCGGATTGGTGGTATTGAGGATCTCGGTCGAAAAGGTAGACAGCAAACTACCCAACACCGCCTTGACGCGATCCTCTTTGAGGGTCGCCATCGTGTTGAGCAGCACAAAAAAGGCGAGCAGGATCAGATAGAGGCCCAAAAAAAGGGCGAGCGTCGGATCCTTAGCTGGTGCCTTTACGTCTTCTTCGTCGTCCATCCGCGGCAATCCGTAACGACGAACACGGCATGCGGGACATGCCGGTCGTCAGCGCGACCGAACATCGTCTTGCCGGTGGTCGCGGCCACGGTGCCGCACGGAGTTAGAAGGCGCCGATAACGGCACTCATCTTTGACTTAAGAGTCTCCGCATTGAACGGCTTGACGATGTAGTTGTTGACGCCAGCCTGTTTGGCGGCGACCACGTTTTCGGTCTTGCTTTCCGCGGTGATCATGATGAAAGGCGTGGTTTTCAACGCCTCGTCTGCACGGACCTCTTTGAGAAGCTGCAGACCAGTCATCGGCTCCATGTTCCAATCGGAAATGATCAGACCGAAATTCTGTTGCCTCGCTTTCGCCAACGCCGCAGCGCCGTCGGTCGCTTCCTCTACATTCGTGAAGCCCAGTTGCCGGAGAAGATTGCGTACAATGCGGAGCATCGTCTTGTAATCGTCTACAATCAGAACTGGCATATTCTTATCAACGGCCATAGTAATCCTCCGCCCCGGTTTGGAACACCTGCCCACCCGATCATCAGTTTCCGACCCCGCCAAAAGCAAAACGATCGCGGCAAACGGGCCGACTACTGCATCTGCAGGGCATCGGACCGGGCCACCGTCTCGCTTCGACGGGCCAATTCCATCGTCAGGATTTTGGCCTTTTCGGTCTCCATCTTCCCGATAACTTCGGCGACCTTGGCCTCTTTCATGCGCCCGACGATCTCAATGAGATAGGGCAGATCAAGCGTGTTGAACACCCGTGCGGCGTCCTTTGGCTTCATTTTTTCGTAATAGGTGGCGAGGGTCTGCAGCTCGTCGTTCTGGGCCTCCTCATAGCGGGCAAGTAACTGTTCAACGCCCTCTTGCAGGCGTTTCCATTCCTCGATGCGGCTTTCAAGGTTCATTTCCGCCGCCTTAAGCATTGATTCTCGCAGGTCGATTTCAGCCTCGCGCGCGTCCAAAGCCTGGCGCCGTTCGCGCAGAGTCTGAAGCACGTCAATCTCGGCTTGGGTTAGTTCCGGGGCGGCATCGATCAAGGGCGTCTCGGCCGCCAGCGCGTCAAGGTCGATCTCGGGCTCTTCGGATTCGGCTTCGGCGGACTCTTCGCCGTCCTCCGGCTCCTCGGATTCCTCGTTCTCAGCCTCATCAACCGGCTCCGCCTCATCCTCAGCGTCCTGTGCGAGCGACTCGGCGACCTGGAGTGTAGGTTTTGGCGCCAGCGCCCCTGTCCAAAGGTCCCCAAGCTTGACGGAGAACAACAAGGCCGCGACGAAGATGGTGACTGGCAAGACACGAAATTTCATGGCGAAACCCTCAGCGCGCGACTAGCGCCCCGCTTTCAATGCCTCCAAGAGCGCGCGCTCGCTTTGCGAGCGTGTGGCACGGAGTTGGTGCGCCGGGGCCTTCTCGACCACCTTCTTGGCCGGCGCCTTGACGCGCGCTGGCGCCTTTTCCGGCTTTGCCGGCGGATCCAGTCGGTCGGCAAGCTTGCGCGCACGATGGCAAAGCATGTCCAAATCGCCGGCGAGCGACCGTGCGTCCCGCATCAACGGGTCAAAACCCTCAGCCGCTTCGGCCGCCGTGGCGCGTAACTGGTTCAATCCACT
>JANQOH010000303.1 GCA_028289725.1 Alphaproteobacteria bacterium | reverse complement strand
AGTCCGCCGCGGCACTTGTCGACTCCAACCGCATGAGTGGCTCATCGGCTTCAACCAACGCGCCTTCTTGAACCAGAATATCCGCGATGATGCCGCCTTCCAGATGCTGTACCACGCGGACTGACCCGGACGGCACGACTTCGCCATGGGCGACAGCCACCTCGTCGACTTTGGTTACGGAGGCCCAACCGACGAAGATGATGACCACCAAACAAGCCACCATCATCATCAGACGGACGAATTGCGAGACGCCCGACTCCTCGAGCGTGATGGACTGCGAGAGGTATCGCGCCTGTCGGCTCGCGCGCCGGATTTTCGGCGCCGACGACGGTTTTTTTGCCGAAGCAGACGGCTTGCTCATAGCTGCTCCATGTCAATCTGGTTTCGGACCTCGTCGGCCGGGCCGGCGAGGCGCAAATAGCCCTTGTCGAAAAGCAGAATCTTGTCGGCCAACCTGAGATGGCTGGGACGGTGACTGATAATGAACACGGTGGTCTGACCGCGCATTTCCTCGACCACGCGGCCAAACTGCTTGTCGTGCTCGAAATCAAGACCGGTGACCGGTTCGTCAAACAACATGATCGGCGCGCGCCGGATATAGGCCCGCGCGAGCGACAGGGCCTGCGACAAACTGTCGGAAATTTGGTCGGAGCGGGCATCGCCCAGGCGGGTTTGGAAACCCTCCGGCAGCGCTAGGATCGTGTCTAGAACGCCAGCCTTTCGGCACGCCCAGTGCAGTTCTTGCTCACTCGCCACGGGATTGGCGAGCCGCAGATTCTGGGCCACCGTGCCATGGAACAGATGGCATTCCTGCGGCACATAGCCAATCGCGTGGCGCAGTTCGATCGGGTCGAGCTGACGAATGTCGTGATCGTCGATGGTGATGGTTCCGGCCTGCGGCTGGTAGAGGCGCGTGAGAAGCTTGAAGACCGTCGACTTGCCCGACGCGTTCGACCCGACGATCACGCAAACCTCGCCCGGTTCCACGCGAAAGCTCGCACCGATGACCGCCGGATCGGCGTCATTCGAATATCGGAAGGAAACGCGGTTGAATGTTACACGGCCTTCGAAACGCGTGATCGGATTGATGATCTTGTCCGGGTCGCGTTCCGGCGTGATACGCATCAAATTGTCGATTTGCTTGATGCTGTTGCGCACTTGCTCGAGCCGCGTGATCGTCAGGTAGAGGGCCTGCAAGGGCGCAAGAACCCGCCACACCAAAATCATCGCGGCAATCAAGCCGCCGGTCGTCATGCTGTCGCTCAGGACCTGTAGCACACCGACTGCGACCGTGGCGAGCCCGGCGCCCAGCACAACCATCTGCGTCAGCGTTTGTAGAACCGAGGAGATCTGCGTCGTCCGAAACGAGGCCATGGCCGCGTTTGCGGAAAGATCGCGAAAACGATCTACCCACGTCGCTTCCGCACCGGAAAGCTTCAGCGCATTCATCTTGGTCAGCGCTTCCACCAAGAATTCCTGGCGCGAAGATGCGGCCTTTGCGCTGGCGGCCACACGGTCGCGGATCAAGGGGAACATCACCAAGCCCAAAAGACCGAACGCGATGAGCGCCGTAAACGGCACCAAAGCGACGACACCGCCAAGCAGGCCAAGCACCAGGACGTAAATCAGAACGAACGGAAGTTCGAACAGGGAGACGGCCACCGGTCCAGTAAATGCTTCGCGAACCGTCTCGAAATCCTTGATGCGCGCAATTTGCGAACCGACCGTGGCGTGCTCAGTATAGGTCGGCGCCAGGTGCAATATGTGACGCAAGATGGCGCCGCCGACAATATAGTCCATCCGCGCGCCGATGAACGCGAGTACGCGCGCGCGCAAGCCGCGCAGGATCGCCTCAAGGAACACCGCCACGCACACGCCAACGCCGAAATAGGTCAGCGTATCGAGCGACCCGGCAGCCACCACCTTGTCGTAAACCCCCATCACGAAAAGGGGCACGGAAAGCGATAGAAGCGCCAGCAGGAAGCTGACACCAAAGCATTGGATCAAAAGCGGCCGGAAACGCGCCATGGTGGCGCGGAACCAACCTTTGCGCTCGACGCCACGGCGATATTCGATGGCGTCGTTTTCGGCCTTGCTAAAGAAATAGGCGACACCGCCGGACAAGGGCCGTCGGATTTGCCGGACTTCGCCACGTTTGCTGTCGAAGACCGTGAACGTTTTTCCGTCAACTTCCAAAACCACCATGGCCGACCGCCAGCGCGGCAAATACAGGCACGGCAGCAGACGCGGATCGATGTCGGCCATGCGCATGCGCCTCGGTCGACTCGCGTAGCCCAAATTGCTCATCACATTCCGCAGGCCTGTCAGATCGAGACTCGGCGCGAAATGCGGCAAGGCTTCGGCCACATGTCGCGGATTGCCGCGCCAACCCAGGGCCGAGAGGAGCGGAATGAGGCAAGCCGCCAAGTCGGTCGCCGCTGTAAAGCTTCCGAGCGCGGCGTCCGAGAGCCGCGCCATGGCCATGCCACCACGCGGTTCTTCCCGTCGCCAGTTGAACTCCCGCGGCGCGGCGAGCGTTTCGTCGGACATGGTCATTCGGTCGGCTCCAGCTGCTTCTCATGCTGTTGGGCCGGCGCTTCCGGTATTGGGGCAGGGCGGTTCGGACGCTCCCGCGGCACCAGTTTCTGATCGGAAAACTCATAGGCCTTGTCGGCGATCTCGATCAGCGATGGGCGGTAGGTGATCAGGACCATGGTGCATCTCCCTTTCCGCCGGATCAGCGCATTGCGCAGATAAGTATCGCCAGTGCTGTCCATGGCCATATTGGCTTCATCGAACAGGATAATTTTCGGATCCGTAACCAGTCCGCGCGCGATGGCGATCCGCTGTTTGATGCCTGGCGGCAACGACTCGGTCGCCGCGGTTCCGATCATCGTGTCCCACCCCATCGGCATGCTATCGACGACACGGTCGAGCCCGAGTTCGATAGCGACTTCAATGGCGCGGTCGGTCAGCGCATCATCGAACATGGTGATGTTGTCCATGATCGATCCTTTAAAGACTTCACCGTGCTCGGGCAGGAACGCGACCTGTTTCTTGAGATCGCTCGGATCAAACGCGCGGACATCGTGCTCATCGAGCAAAACCGCGCCGTCGGTCGCGCGCAGAGCGCCCAACATCAAGCCGAGAAGGGTCGACCGCCGGCTGCTATTGCCACCGGCGATGGCGATGCATTCGCCGGCGGCGATTTGGACACTCAGACCGGAGACGACATCTGGCCCGTCTTCGTCGTACCGAAACGAGACGTTCTCGAGTTTGATGGCACCATTGATTTCACCGGCGTCGACCGGCTCACCGATCGCTGCCTCCGGTTCGGCCTCGAAAATCCGTTTCACGCGGGTGCGGGCGAGTCTTATGGCCTGAAACCGCGTCCACACGTTCATCGCGCGTTGAAGCGGTTGCAGCGCGCGTCCGGCGAGCAGCGTGCAGGCGGCCAGCCCACCAATCGTCAAATGCCCATTGATGGCCATAACACTGCCGAACCCGACGACCACGACCATGGTCATTTCAGAGAAGAAAGCGCCGATATTGACCGCGGCGGCGCTGCTGAGAACCGCGCGATGGTCGCCCGCCGAACAGCTCTCCAAGAGACGTTCGTAGCGGCGCATCATCTGCGCCTCCATGGCCATCGCTTTGACGATGTGGATGCCGTTCAGCACCTCGATGATGAAGTTGAAGCGCCGGTCGTCCCAGGTGGTCCGCTCGTCCAGCGCGCGATGCAAACTGGCGCCGATGATCATCGCGCAGATCGCAAATAGCAGGAGCATACCGGCCGGAACGAACACCAAGTCGCCGCCCAAGTACCAAATCAGGGTGAGGAAAATCGCGGCGAAAGGCAGATCGAGAAGCGTGAGGAGGATTTGACCGGCGTAGAAATCCTTTACCGAGGATAAGGCGCCCATTCGTTCCAAATGCGCACCGGACCCGACACGCGTGAAGTCTTGGACGTTGGTGTGCACGATACGCTCAAACGCGCGACAGCCGGCCACATGCTCAAAGCGCGCGCCAACCCAGCCGATGATGTGCGAACGGCCGATCCGCAAAATCGTATCGAGCACCAACGCCACCACAACGCCGGCGACCAATATGGCGAGCGTATCCAAACCGGCGCTGGGCAGAATCCGGTCATAGATCTGCAACAGCATCAGCGGCAGCGCCAAAGACAAGGCGTTGACGAAGATCGAAACGAATGTGAGATCGCGCAGGCTTGACCGAAGCGTGGTGAAGGCGCCGAGGGAGACTCGTCTCGATTTTTTGGTTTTGCCTCTTTGCCCGCTCAAGAATCGCACCTAAAAAAAATTCGTAATTTCAAATATTTCTGCCGATTATTTTATTCGGCTTGGGAAATATTCGTAGGCGGACCGAACGATGTTCCGCCGGTAAATCAGACTGATCGAAATCGAAAAAAGCCGTGAGCCTATGAATTCGCGGTCGCATCAAATCAGATGCCTTTGAAATTCATATACATCGGCGCGCGCGGAAATCGACGTTTGCGTAATGTTTCCAGGCAGCTTTGCCGTCCACACTTCGAGGACGCCAACTCATTGGAATTTTGTAAGAATCTTGGTTTCGCTGCCGGATGATCGCAAATGTGATCGGCAGGCCGCCATCGGACCAATATCCAAACCAGGCGGCTATACTGGGTCGGCGATCGCTTTGACCCGTTTTTTTGGCTTAAGTTTCAAAGCTTTATCAGTGTGCCATCCTTGGAATAAGCGTATTCCAAGGCCACCGCCAAATCTTAAGGCTGCCTCGCCGTCGCACCGGCACAAAATCAGACGCTCGGGCCCGGCGCGCTGGATGGCCTCGCGAAGGTTCTCAATTTCCTCCGTGGGCAGGTGGAGCAGTTCGTCTTGCCATTGCAATTTGTAGAGCTTGAACCCGAGGCCCGGAAGGTCCAGCCACGGCAAGCTGTGATAATCGACGCCATCCAAACACAACAGAAATCCCATTTCGCGCGCCACTTCGCGCGCCAGCAAAAAGTCTTTGATATTGCCGAAGACGTCGCCGATTTGCAGTTCAACGACCAGCACCTGATCGCGCCCGACACCGATTTGTTCCGCAACATCAAGGAATTCGTGCGAAAGAATCGTCGAAACATTCAAATTGAGCGCGCAAGGGCCTCCCAGATAGCCTTTTCCGTTCGTAGAGATGATCGAGAGCATTCGGCTGTCAAAAGTGTTGGTGAGCTGTCCAAACAGCAATCGATTGCCCGCCAAATCAATCTCAGGCATCACCTCTTCCTGCAAATTGGCGACCGAAATGAACAGCTCGTCGTACACGGGCTCGGGGTCTGACTCGCCGGTCACGGCACAAATGTTCTGCCGCCGGACGAAATTCGATAGATCGACCGAACGCAGAAACTCTTCAAGGGTATGAAGATGATCCGAGTCGATCGGCTGATGCTGCTTCTTCGCCCGGGTGAGCTTAGCGATGTCCGGCTTTCTTTCGAAAAGCGGTTCGACCTCGTCCATAAATTCTTGCCACGCCGCCGACAAATCATACCGTGTGGCAAATCCGTCGAGGCCGCCGTGCGCGAGTTTCAAGTCAACCGCAGCCAAGGCGTATATGCGGTCGATCGCGTCGTACATGGCTTCTCGATCCTTGTCCCGACACAGCAGAACCAGGTCGCCATTACCAAGGCGGAACATTTCGTCATCAAAAGTACGCATAAGACCGCCGAAGGTTTTTTCGGCGACCCATCGGATCGCGTCCCAAGACGGTGCTGCGGGCAACGATGACAACCGAACGTGGGCGGCCTGATAACCGGCCCTGCGGTTGTTTAGACGTTTCGTGAATTCGTCTAATTCGTCGCCTTGACCCGGTCGATTGGTCCGAGGCTTTGGCAAATCCGTCCCCTATGACAGCCGCATTCGATATAACGAGAAGCCAGCATCGCGACGCGCGCTGCCGTCGCCGACGCCTCGTCTTGGGCCGTATAGGCAAAACCGAGGGCAATATCGGCAATCATTCAAAATTTAACAGGCCGGCGAAAAATCAACTGGAGTCGCCATAATGCCCACGGATTGACGGGCATTAGCGCGATTTCAGCCCGGAGCCCTTCACCCAGATAAGATCAATATAGTTACGGTTTCTGAATGAACTCGACCGTGACACCGTCAGGATCGCGCGTGTACACCACACGACCGCCCTTGTTTGGTCCATGAACCAAATCTTGCGGCGGGCTCAACGGTTTTACGTCGTAGGGCAACGAGGCCGCAAGCGCCGCGTCGACATCGTCCACATCGACAGCGATATGAGCAAAACCGGTGTCACACGGCCGTGACTCGACCTTACTCCGGTCCGCCGGGCCTTTGTATTCGATCAGTTCAAGCCGGTGTCCGGGCATCTGGATGTAAGCGACGTCGATGTCCGCGCCGGGCACGCCCACGACTTTTTCAATCATTTCTGGATTGCGACCACCGCGATGCAGCAACTCAAAACCAAGCCCCTCGGTAAAGAAGGCCACCGAGCGGTCCAAGTCGGACACGGTGAAGCTCGTATGGTTGACGCCCAAGACCTTGAACCCGCTCATTCGCCATCTCCTCATTCCGCGTTGCTGCGAAGCCTGTTATAGCGGTCGCTCCACACCGTTCACAATCGCGGTCGACCGAATCAGCAATGTTCGGCGGGATGGTTCGGATCGACCTTGCGTTTCGGAGTCAGGACATGACAGCACCGATAGGCCTCATCGGACTCGGCAATATGGGCGAGCCGATCGGGCAGCGAATTCTTCAAGCCGGATACCCGCTACGCGTATGGAATCGGACCGCGGCAAAGGCTGAAGCTTTGGTTCAGGCGGGCGCGACCCTCGCCCAATCGCCGGCGGAGGCGGTGGAGCCCGGCGGTATCGTGCTGACCATGGTGTCGGACGACGCGGCCCTCGATCGCGTAACGCATGGCGAGAATGGTCTGTTGGCGAAACTCGGCGAGGGCGGCATACACATCTCGCACAGCACAGTCGCCGCCTCACGCGCGCTCGCGATGGAAACAGCGCATGAAGCCGTCGGGGCAACATATCTTTGCGCACCGGTCTTCGGCCGGCCGCCAACAATCCTTGCGGGCAAATTGGCAATTGCTCTGTCCGGTGATCCAGCGGCGAAGAAACGTGTTCGCCCGGTCTTGGAAGCGGTCAGCGGCAAGATTGTTGATTTCGGGGAGACGCCCGGCGCCGCCAACGTCGTCAAATTGTCAGGCAACTTTCTGATCGCATCCGCCATCGAGTCGATTTCGGAGGCCTGTGCCTTGGCGGAAAAGTCGGGTGTCGATCGGCGTCAGTTCATCGACTTGATGGCCAGCACATTGTTCGAGTGCCCGGTTTACCAGATCTATGGCACCGGAATCGCTGATCGCCGTTACGAGCCGTTCGGGTTCCGGCTTTCGCTTGGCCACAAAGACGTCAATCTCGTGCTCGGCGCCGCCGCCGACGCCGATGTTCCGATGCCCGTTGCCAGTTTGGTGCACGATCGCTTGCTATCGCTCATGAACCGGGGGCACGGCGATCTCGATTGGACGGCGGTCGACATTGGCGTGTCCGAAGACGCTGGCCTGGGCGAGAAATAGGGGCTGCGGGGCCTGCGCATCGATCCGACCGTTGGTTTTGCTATAACCTGCCTCAGAACGACGCAATCGGTAAGCTGGGACGACACCGGCGCCGCGACCAGGAGGAACGCTCTCAATGCCGTCTGTCCGCAAATTGTCCACCGATACGACGTGGCAAGAGATCAAATCGACACCCGCCGATTGGCGCAAGGCTGACCCGGCCGACCTTATCGGCATGCTGCACCACCTGCACCTCATTCGCGCCTTTGAGGAATACGTTCTGGAGCTCGCGGGCGAGCAATTGGTGCACGGCCCGGCCCATTCCTCGATTGGGCAGGAAGGCGCGGCCGTCGGATGCATCTCCGCGCTGCGGTCGTCCGATCAGATCAACGGCACGCACAGGGCGCACCATCATTTCTTGGCCAAGGCGCTCGCCCACGTCAATCCGGACACACTCGATCCAGTGCGCGACGCACTGCCCGACACGATGCAAGCCGTGCTGCAAAAGACCCTCGCCGAAATTCTCGGCCTTGAGCAAGGCTATTGCGCCGGACGCGGCGGATCGATGCATTTGCGGTGGGACGAAGCCGGCGTGGTTGGCACGAACGCGATTGTCGGCGGCGGCGTCCCCATCGCCACGGGCGTTGCTTGGTCCCGCAAGCGCGCCGGCGAAGGTGATGTGGTTGTGACCTTTTTTGGCGATGGCGCGGTCCATCAAGGAGCGGTGGCAGAATCCTTCAATCTTGCGGCGCTCTATGACCTGCCGATCCTGTTCTTCATCGACAACAACCAATACGCGGTATCGACGACAATCGAAGAGTCGACGCGCGAACACCGCCTTTCGGCGCGCGGCCAAGCTTACGGCATTCCCTCATTTGTTTGCGACGGCATGGATCCACTGGCGGTCCGCATCGCGACGGAAAAGGCGCTGAAGCTTCTCCGGGCGGGCAAGGGGCCGGTTATCTTGGAAGCCCACAGTTACCGGTATTTCCATCAGAATGGCCCCTTGCCGGGAAGCGCGTTCGGATATCGCAGCAAGGAAGAAGAAGCGGAGTGGCGGTCGCGCGACTCGATTGATTACTTGGGCGCCGAACTCATCGATCTCGGCCACCTCGACAAAGCGGCGGCCGAAGGTCTTCGACACGCCGCGCAAGACGCCATTTCGCGGGCCGGCGACGCGCTGCTTGAACCGGACGGAAATCACAGACGGATCAAGCCATCATTGTGGCCGGCGGCGTCTTCAGTCGATCACGGCGTGCGCGGCGATATGTCGGAATTCAACGGGGTCCGCGTCGAAGAACAGGAAAACCATTCGGGGACTATCGAAGACCGCAAATTCGTCGACTTGGTGGCGCAAGTGATGGGCCGCCGTATGGAGCAAGATGAGCGGATATTCGTGCTCGGCGAGGACGTGCACCATTTGCGTGGCGGGACCAATGGTGCGACGCGCGGGCTACCTGAAAAATTCCCCGACCGCGTCATCGGGACCCCGATCACCGAGAACGGTTTCGCGGGTCTCGCGGGTGGCGTCGCCGCCGATGGCAAATACCGTCCGGTCGTCGAATTCATGTATGCGGACTTCTGCTATGTGGCGGCGGACCAGGTGTTCAATCAAATCGCCAAGCTTCGGCACATGTTTGGCGGCGATATGCCCGTGCCGCTTGTGGTGCGCGGCAAAGTCGCCGCCGGATCAGGCTACGGCTCGCAACATTCGATGGACCCGACCGGCCTTTACGCGATGTTTCCGGGCTTTCGGATTGTCGCGCCGTCAACGCCCTACGACTATGTCGGCCTGATGAACAGCGCTTTGCTCTGCGAGGACCCGGTGTTGGTGGTGGAACATTTGGACCTTTACCAAACCAAGGGGCCGGCGCCCGCCGAAGACCTCGACTATTACATTCCGCTCGGCAGGGCGAAGGTCGTGCGGAGCGGCGAAGACCTAACGGTTCTTTCTGGGCTTGCCATGGTTTGGCCGTGCGTCGAAATCGCCGACGAGATGGGCATATCGGCGGAAGTCATCGACCTTCGATCCTTAGACCGCGCTGGCATTGATTGGGATACGATCGGCGCCAGCATCGCCAAAACCAATAACGTTCTGGTCGTCGAGCAGGGGACCCAAGGCACGTCCTACGGCGGGAGCCTTGCCGATGAGATTCAGCGTCGGTTTTTCGATTATCTCGACCAACCGGTTCAGCGGGTCGTGGGCGGCGAGGCGGCTCCAACAATTTCCAAGGTTCTCGATCACGCGGCCAATGCTGGACCTGAGGATATCGCGCGGGGTTACGAACGCGTGCTCGCTGATGCTGGGCGGCCCTACGCGCGGGCGGCGGAGTAAGCCGCGCTTCGCTTAGATGATTTGCGCGTCACCTAGGGAAGTC
>JANQOH010000292.1 GCA_028289725.1 Alphaproteobacteria bacterium | reverse complement strand
TGTTCTCGGGCCTGTGGCTCAGCACGCGCGGCACGAGAACTCAGTCTGATTCCGGCCCAAGTGGCGTCAGCCTAACGCCCGGCCGCAAACGCCGATAATCAAGCGCGAGATGATCGACCGGGTTTGGTCCGGGACAGGCGACTACGATCACTTCGCCGGCTATTGGTTCGAAGTCGGCGCGAAAATGCACGGAACTCTTAAGGACTAGAATGGCCCGTTCCGACGGTTCGATACCGACATGCCTGAAAATGGATTGATCGGCCGCCTGCATCTTCTTTGACGAGACGACTACCTCGACGCCGCCGATGCGCAACACGGCCATTGGTCCTAGATCGACGCGCGCCCCGCCGAACATCGGGCCGGTGGCTGTAAATCGACCATCGCCAAGGGCCTGAACCGAAAAACGCCCTTCGAAGGGTTTCTCGCCTTGCCACGCGGAGCGCGCGCCGAGCGCGAGATCGATGTGCGCACCAACGCCAGCTTCGTGGGCTTTGGCGGCGGCCTCCGGATCGAAGACCAGGCCAAACACGGCGTCTTCGGCGTCTTGAGCCACCAGAGCGCGCAACATACCGACGGTATCCGAGTTGCCGCCGGCGCCGGAATTGTCCTGCGTATCGGCGATAACCAAAGGCCGCGCCTTGCCGCTCTTGCCATACGCAACGGCCTCGTCCGGCGTGTACAAGTGACCGGCAAACGCACCTTCGCGCTCGATGACCGCGTGCGCCATTTCGTCCGCCGCACCGTCGGCATCGGCTTGGTCCGACGCGTAGGCGAACACGGCTGGCCCAACTTCCCGAATGTCGGCCGGCGGAAACCCGGTGGTGAACGACAGCGACCAGATTTCAGGATTGGCACGTTCGGTTGCGTCCAGTTGTGCGTACAGTGATTTGGCCGGCTCGATGTCTGTACATTGCCATACTAATGGAATCAGAAAGTCGAGCTTGCGCAGCGCCGAGGCGGGCCGTCCGTTCGTTTTGACCTTTTCCAGCAGCGGCACGGCCTGTTGTCCAATTTCGGACATATCGACATGCGGATAGGTGCGGTAGGCGATCATTGCGTCCGTCGTCGCCATCATCCGATCGGTGACGTTCGCATGCAGATCAAGGCTCGCGACGAGCGGGACGTCCGGGCCGATCAAGTCCCGGACCCGTGCCAACAGTTCCCCTTCCCCATCTTCCAAGTGCTCGGTCACCATGGCGCCGTGAAGATCGAGAAAAACGGCGTCCACCGTGCCCTTTGACGCCAAATCATCCACAAACATTTGTGAGATTCGTTCGAACGCATCTTCGGTCACTTCGGCGGAAGGGCTGGCGGAACACCAGACGAGCGGCGCCATGTCGTGGCCTTCGCGAAGGGCTCGGTCGATAAAGCCGGCGACCGGCAGATTCACGCCTTCGACCGCGTCAAACAGAACCTCGCCGCGCGAAAGCGCCGGCCAACCGTCGGCACGCTCAAAATCCTCAAAAGTCGCTTTTACCGGCGCGAACGTATTTGTCTCGTGGTGAAAACCGCCCACGGCTATGCGCATATTTTCTCCCATGGTCGCTTTGGTGACCGTCTGACGGTCGACTCACGACCCAATTTGTCTCGCTCCGATGCCTGCGTTAGCTTCGCCGGCCCGCGTTTATAGGGCGCATTGGCAATTTGGGGGAGCATTCATGTCTGAGCTTCAGTCCGAGTTTTTGTTCGAGATTGATTTCCAAGTGACGCCGCCCGAGCCATTGGGTGTGACGCCATTGGGCGATCGCCGCATCGTGACCGTGACCAGCGGTTCGTTCGAGGGGCCGAAATTGAAAGGGACCGTCGTCCCAAATAGTGGCGGTGATTGGCTATTGTTGCGCAACGATGGCGTGCTGCAGCTCGATGTCCGCGTTACACTTAAAACCGACGATGATGCGTTGATTTATATGGCGTATCGCGGTGTACGGGATGCGGCGCCCGAGGTGGCGGCTCGATTGGCGCGCGGCGAAGATGTCGACGCGACGGAATATTATTTCCGCACGACGCCCTACTTCGAAACTTCGTCAGAGAAATACGCTTGGCTCAATCGAATCATCACCGTCGCGAAAGGCGATCGTCGCGCAAGCGGGCCCTGCTATCGCGTGTTTCAGATCCTCTGACGCGAGCGCGCTCGGCCCGCAAGCTACTCAACAATGGTCTTGACCATTTCGCCCTGTCGCAGCGGGTCATCCGGATAGCGCCCATTGAGAATCAAGAATCGCTCCAACGGATATTTCTCGCCAGGAATGCGATTGGAGATGCTGGTTGCGGTCTCGCCGCTGCGGACTTGATGGACCGCTAAGCGTCTTGGCCGCACGCGCTCCGCTTCGGCGCGGCTGATCGATCGGAAGCTATAAGTGGTGCGCTGAAATGGTTCCCGGTACTTGCTGGTCGCGGGCGGCGGCGTCAGGAACGTAAAGCGGAAAAAGATTTCGCTGTTGAACGCAATGGCAACCAGGCGGACGTCATAGGACTGATCGCTGACCGTTGCCGTAGCCGTGGCCGTCGCGGCGTCGAATCCGTTGACGCGAATCGACTCGAGTCCCTTCAGCGCGGCGTCCGGCGCCCACACCTGCTGAATGTAGTCCCGTGGGGCCCTTACATCCTTACGTAGATCGAGGTCGAATATGAGAGCGGCGCCGTCGGGGCCTTTGGCGATGACCTGCGTGGTTCCGTTGAGCAATTGGAAATCCGGCGGCGCCTCAAACCGAAAACGCATCGCCGGGTGAATAAACTCGGGTCCCTGCACAATTCCCTGCTCGGGATCGTCGCCGTAGAGAATGCCATCGACTTTCCTCAGGAAGATGTCGCGCCCCACGATCGGTTCTCTCACGGGGCGCAGCCCAGCCGCCGAAATGGCTCGCCGAACCCGCTCCGCCGTCCGCGGATGTGTCGCCAGAATGTCGAATTGGTCCTGGCTTTGAGGATTTCCGGCGATAATCGATTCGAGTTGGGAATGAGCTCTGAGTTTAGCTAGGAACGACGCCATGGCCTCCGGGTCAAACCCGGCGCGCGACAGATACCGAACACCCAGGAGGTCGGCTTCATACTCCTGTTCGCGCGAATAACCCTGCACCACCGCGAGCGCGCCCAGTTGCGCAAGGCCAGCCACCTGGTCGCTGTCGGTGAGCACGCCCAACAAGCCGAGCCCCAGATTGGCCAACATCGCGTTACTCATACGTTGTGCGCCATGGCGCGCCGCGACATGGCCGATTTCATGCGCGATAACACCCGCCAGTTCGGCTTCGTCGCCGGCTAATGCAACCAGTCCGCGAGTGACGTAGACATAACCGCCAGGTAGCGCGAAGGCGTTGACGATCGGGCTATTGAGGACCGTGAATGTGAATTTGACGTTCGGGCGTTCCGAGGTCAGTGCTAGGAACTGACCGATGCTATCGACATAGGCGGCCAGTTCGGGGTCGTCATAGGCGCCGCCAAACTCGGCGAGAATCTTTTCGTGTTGTTCCGCACCAATGCGCGCTTCGTCCGCTTCCGAAATGAATGGGCCAAAAAGGTCTTCCATGCCGGCATTGGCGATTGAGGACGCGAAGCCGAATAGGACAAATGCGAACAGTTGGTGGAGGCGCTTTGTGATCTTAGTTCCCATCGACATCGTTCCGCTCTCCAAATGATCCAGGCAATTGGCCGATCTTTTTGCACCGCCAACACATAGTCACACGGCACGCCAGCGTCCAGACACGGATTCCTCCATTTTTTTGCCAAAGTTTGATATGAGAAAAGCCGTGTCTTGATGGCGCAATTTGGCTCGTTGCCAAATAGTCACACTGTGACAACTTTCAGCGTAAACAATTGTCAGAAGGCAAGTAATCCCATATCACTTCATCTGAGTAGCTATTCAGGCAGCGGGCTTTGGATTATTGTTCGGTGAGTCGTGCCGCGGTGGCTTGGGGTTGCTTGCTCACTCGGATCGCCAAGGCTGAAATGGCACTCAGGGTGACAAGTCTTCCATTGGGCGACGACCCGGTTGACATCGCTAAGCCGGAAACGAGTTAGGGGACATCCATGAACTTCTTATTGCGCTTTGTTGTCGTTGCCGCCGGTCTTTCGCTAGCGGCCTGCTTTAACAACGACCACATTGACGTGGCCAACATGACCCCTTCGGGTTCGGCGCTGCAGTCGGCGCTGCATCAGGAATATTCCGCCTTGTCTCGGGTCGAATATGACGAGGGTGACTGGCACGACGGCTACACGTTCCTCAAGAAGGCCCGCATGTCGGCCGAGGGGCAGGAAGTCGATCCGGAGTTGCCGTGGGACTGGGATGTTCCCGAGGAAACCTACGAGGAACTTCATGACGCTTGGGATAATCTCGGCTATTGGCGTCGGATGGGCGCTGGAGAGCGTGTCCCCGCTCTGATGGCCAAGGCGCAAGCGAGCTACGACTGCTGGATTCAGGAACAGGAAGAGAATTATCAACCGGAGGATATCGCCGCGTGCCGCGACGCCTATTACGGGGCGATTGCCGATATCGATCGTGCGATGACTTGGGAGCCCGATGCGGGCGAACCGATGGCCATGCCCGGCGCCACGCCGCGCCCGGCTGTCGCACCAGAAGCGACCGGCAAACCGCGCTTCTACACCATCTTCTTCGATTGGGATAAATCCGACATCAATCCGATCGCGCAACGTGTTATCGACGCCATCGTCGCGGATTGGGGCAGCGAGTCGGCTTCCATGGAATTGGTCGGCCATACGGACCGGTCCGGTGGTGACGCATACAACCAGGCGCTGTCCGAACGTCGCGTTGGCTCTGTGACCCAGGCTTTGGGTCAGCAAGGCATCGGCGGCGGTCGTATCAGCGGGTACGGCGTTGGCGAGGGTGATCCGGCGGTTCCGACGGCCGACGGTGTTCGCGAACCACGCAACCGGCGTGTGGTCGTAACGATTAACTAACAACCGCCGCCAATCGGCGGCCAGCGAAGAGCCC
>JANQOH010000288.1 GCA_028289725.1 Alphaproteobacteria bacterium | reverse complement strand
GCTTTCTCGACAAGCGCGGCCTGGCCCACAATCCGCACTTGGCGGGGCTGCGCACGCCGAAAGTGCCGCGCTTGGTGCCGCGCCCGCTCAATGAACGCGATGCGGTCGATATCGTGTCGGAGATCGGCGAAATCAGCGAGGAGCCTTGGGTCGCCGACCGCGACATCGCGCTGCTGACCGTGCTTTATGGCGCGGGGTTGCGGATTTCCGAGGCCCTGTCGCTGACCTGCGGCGACGTGCGCGACCGGCCCGACACTTTGAGGATCACGGGTAAAGGCAACAAACAACGCTTGGTCCCGATGCTGCCCGTGGTGCACGACGCAATCGACGCCTATCTCGGCAGCCAACCCTTCGTGATGGAAAAGGAGTCGCCGCTTTTCGTCGGCGTACGCGGCGGGCCGCTTAATCCCGCGGTCGCACAGCGCCAAATGCGCCGTGTCCGCGCTCTGCTCGAACTGCCGGAAACCGCGACGCCGCACGCGCTGCGTCACAGTTTCGCGACGCATTTGCTGGGCGCGGGCGGCGATTTGCGCACGATACAAGAATTGCTCGGCCACGCGAGCTTGTCGACGACCCAGCGCTATACCGAGGTCGAAGGCGAGCAGATGCTGCAGATCTATAACGACGCCCACCCGCGCGCGCGGAAATAGACCAAACGGTCAGATATGGATTGCCTTGCCGAACGCCGCGAGTGACGCGGCTTCCTGCACCGCTTCGCTGAGCGTCGGATGCGCGTGGCAGGTCCGCGCGATGTCTTCGGCCGAGCCGCCAAATTCCATGACCATCGCCGCTTCGGCGATCAGCGACCCCGCTTCCGTGCTCATAATGTGTACGCCGAGCACGCGATCGGTTTCCGCATCCGACAGCACTTTGGCGAGACCGGCGGTATGACCGACCGTCTTCGCGCGGCTGTTGGCGGTGAAGGGGAAGCTGCCGGACTTGTAAGCGATCCCGGCCTCTTTCAGCTCATCCTCGGTTTTGCCGACCCACGCGACTTCCGGATCCGTGTAGACCACGGCCGGGATGACGTCGTAATTCACCATCCCGTGGCCGCCACCGATGGTGTCGATCACCGCATGCGCTTCCGACATGGCTTTGTGCGCCAACATCGGCCCCGGAATCACGTCGCCGATCGCATAAATGCTCGGGACATTCGTGCGCAACCGGTCGTCGACCATGATGAAACCGCGATTGTCGACCGCGACACCGACATCTTCCAGACCGAGCCCCTCCGTGAACGGTCGGCGCCCGACGGAAACCAAAACCACTTCGGCACTCATATCTTCTGCGTCGCCGCCGGCCGCGGGTTCCAGCGTCAAAGCCACTTTTTTGCCGTCCGATTTCGCCTCGGCAACTTTGGTGGCGAGCTTGAATTTGAGCCCCTGCTTCTTCAACAAGCGTTGATATTGCTTAGCAAGCTCAGGATCCATCGTTGGCACGAGCCTATCGAGGAATTCAACGACGGTGACATCCGCCCCCAATCGCTGCCACACCGAACCGAGTTCAAGGCCGATATAGCCGCCACCGATTACGACCAAACTTTTCGGAACTTTCGGCAGTGCCAGCGCACCGGTGGAGCTGACGATTCGCTTCTCGTCGATTGACACATTGGGAATCGACGAGGGCACCGATCCGGTCGCGACCACGACGTTGTTGACGGCGATGTCCTTCGTCCCGCCGCCATTGTTCGAAGCGACCGCGACGCTATTGGCGCCGGTCAAGCGCCCAGTGCCGACGAGGTAGTCGACCTTGTTCTTTTTGAACAGAAACTCGATGCCGGCGGTGAAAGAATCCACCACCTTTTCCTTGTCGGCCATCATCGCTTTGAGGTCGAGACCAAGCTCACCGACTTTGATGCCGTGATTGGCGAAGTCGTGCGCCGCCTCGTGATAGCGCTCGGACCAATGCAGAAGCGTCTTGGACGGGATGCAACCGACATTCAGGCACGTGCCACCGAGCGTACCGCGATTTTCGATGCACGCCGTGCGCATGCCCGCTTGGGCTGCGGCGATCGCCGCCACATAGCCGCCGGGGCCGCCGCCGATCACAGCGACGTCGTAGTCATTCTCAGCCATCGTCCCGCTCTCGTTATGCCCGCCCCAGGGCCGGTTCCGAACTAGATATCAAGCATGATCCTTTGCGGATCCTCGATACATTCCTTGATCCGGACCAGGAACGTCACAGCTTCCTTGCCGTCGATAATACGGTGATCGTAGCTGAGCGCCAGATACATCATGGGCCGCGCTTCGACCTGACCGCCCACAACCATCGGACGGCTTTGGATTTTGTGCATGCCCAAGATCGCGGATTGCGGAGCGTTCAGGATCGGCGTCGACAGAAGCGAGCCGTAAACGCCGCCATTCGAGATGGTGAACGTCCCGCCGGTCATGTCGGCCATGGTCAGCTTGCCATCACGTGCTTTCATGCCGAATTCGCTGATCGTCGATTCGACTTGCGCGAAGCTCATGCGGTCGGCATCGCGCAACACCGGCACCACCAAGCCCTGCGGCGCGCCGACGGCCACGCCGATATTGTAATAGTCCTTGTAGACGATGTCGGTGTCGTCGATCTCGGCGTTGACCGCCGCTTGCTCCTTCAGCGCAACGATCGCCGCCTTGACGAAGAACGACATGAAGCCAAGGCGGATGCCGTATTTCTTCTCGAAGCTTTCCTTATATTCCGCCCGCAATGCCATCACGTTGGTCATGTCCACCTCGTTAAAGGTGGTCAGCATGGCGGCGGTGTTCTGCGCTTGCTTTAAGCGCTCTGCGATCCGACGCCTGAGCCGGCTCATCGGCTCGCGACGTTCGCGCGCATCGCCATCCGCCGCGGGCGCCTGGACCGGCGCCGGGGTCGGCGCGGGTGTGGGCGCCTCGGCCGCCGGCGCAGGCGCCGTTTGTCCGCTGCCAATCGCTGCGAGCATATCGCCCTTCGTGACGCGGCCATCCTTGCCCGATCCATTGAGCTGTGCCGGGTCGATGCCGCTTTCGGCCGCCAGTTTGCGGACCGCCGGCGATTGCGCCGTCGAAGCCGGCGTCGCGGCTTGCGGCGCGGGCGCCGGTTCCGGCGCTGGCGCGACGGGCGGTGCCTCGGCGGCGGCCGCCGGTTTGCCGTTCATTGATGCGGCTGGCGCATCGCCCTCTTCGATCCGACCCAGGATCGCGCCGACATCGACGTTGGCGTCTTCGGGCGCGAGAATTTCGGTGAGCGTGCCCGCGCTTTCCGCAGTCACCTCTAGGTTCACCTTGTCGGTTTCCAGTTCGACGATTACCTCGTCTTGGTTCACGCCGTCGCCGGCGGATTTGAACCACTTGGCAACCGTTGCCTCGGTAACCGATTCGCCTAGCGGCGGAACAATAATGTCGACAGTCATCTTTGCCTCGTAGCTGCTGCCGCGTCAGCCGACCAGGGCGGCATCGA
>JANQOH010000410.1 GCA_028289725.1 Alphaproteobacteria bacterium | reverse complement strand
CGCAACTTCCGGAGCGGGCGAAGCGTCGCGTTCCGGTGGCGATAGCGTCGGCGGAAGCAACAGCACGGGGTTTGGCTCACCCGATACCGGAAGACCCGCCAGCGAAATGAGCCGTGCGTTGATCTGTTGCGCAAGTCCGCGCACTTCGAGCAACAGCTGCGTTCCTGTCCGTGGAGCATTGGTCGTCCCGTCAGGCACGGGACCGCTGACACTTACGCGCGACGGAATTCTGAGCGCAAGAACTGTATCCTGTGCCACCAGGAGATATCTTTGTGGACCTTCCCCCGCCACCGGCAACACCGTGCCGGCGATCCGGGCGCCAATCGGAAGATCGGCGATCGCCGCCGGTAAGCCGTGACGTGGGAGTGCATCGGGCCTGACGTCGCTTTGCTCGCGGATCGGAGGTGTGGGCGCCCCGACTGTGGGCGGACTTTGCCCATATTTTTCGAGCGCGGCATCGACCGCGGGCGCGTCCAATCCGACGACAGCAGCGAGGGTGACGGTCGGCGGAAAACCGGCGGGCGGATTTTTTCCGTCCAATGCGACAGGCGTGGCGATGACTTGGGCGGCGACGCTGTGTACCTGAAAATTGATCGCTTGACCGTCCGCGAGACGAGTAGGCGTGTCGGCAACGACCGTTCCGTAATTTGTCTCGACTCTTGGCAGCGCCTCCTGCGGCACGGCCGATACAAGGCCTTCGACAATGGTGTCGGGTGGAAGGCTTAACAACGCTTCCGGCAGAGCCGCGACGGGTTCAACGGCAGGCACGCGTGCCAGCGTGTCGAGGGTGTCGCGCGGTGGTGGGTTGCTGGCTCTGGGCGGTGCTGACTCGGTCGGGACAGACGATGATGCGTCCCGTGTGCTCGTTGTCGCGACAGGGGTGGTACCGGGGGGCGGGACCGGTGGCACCGATCCAGCCACGTCAGATGTCTCCCGACAATCGTCCAGCAATCGCCGACACATCATCGGCGGCGGGACAGGTTGGATATCGCGTCAAAACCGGGACTTGGCGGCGGATCACGTCGCGAACTTTTTCGTCGCGGCGAACAATGCCCGCGAGCGGCGGCGAAATCTTTAGAAAACTTTCGCAGGCTTTGAGCAACGTTCGATAGGTTGCCTCACCATCTTTTTTCGATGCCGCCATGTTGACCACAATACGCAGCGTGCGTTGGCGGCCGGCGGCCGTCATCACTTTGATCAAGGCATAGGCATCGGTCAAAGCCGTCGGTTCGTCCGTCGTCACCACTAAACAAATGCTGCTGAGGCCAGCGAGCAGCCTCAAATTGTCATCGATCCCCGCAGCCAAGTCCAAAATCACGGCGTCGTAGCTGGGCGCCACGGTCATCAGCCCGTCGCGGAGCGCTTTCAGCTTCTGCGGTGTCAAGGCGGCCAAACTGCCGGATCCCGACCGGCCGGCCAGTACGTCGAACCGTCCGTTGCTGTAAGGCCGGATCGCGGTTTCGAAACCAACCTTGCCCGCGACCACGGTCGAAATGTCGTGTTCGGGCATGAGGCCAAGCTGCACGTCGACGTTCGCCAGGCCGAGGTCACCGTCAAACAAAAGCATATTGCGGCCGAGGCCGGCGAGGGCTTGCGTCAGGGTGATTGAAAACCAAGTCTTCCCGACACCACCTTTTCCGGACGCGACGGCGACGACATTCTTCAACGTGTTGGCTGCCGCTGGGTGGCGCGCGACATTGCTCGGGGGTGTCATTTCGCAAGGGCCTTTTCGGAAGGAAGTCCGGTCTCCAGCCGGTTGGGGTCGCGCAGCAATAAGCGGGCAAGGGCTTGCGGCGTAAGCGGTTTCATGCCGCGTGCGACCTGCGGGCTGAAGCTCACATCCGAAAAACTCAATGGTCCAGCGTCGGCCGCACCGATGGCCGCGCCCAGTCTGCGGGCAATATCAAGACGCGTGACGATCATGCGGCGGACGCCAAGCGCGGAAAAACACGACCCAATCTCCGCCGCCTCCGCCACGTCGCCGCCGGCCGCAAACACCAAAACCGGTTCAGCGCCGCTGACATCGATAAGTCTTGCCAACGCCGCCATTTCGCTGGCGTTGAATGGATTGGCACCGGTGGTGTCGATGATCGTAATCGCCTCTTGTGATGCTTGGTCGAGCGCGTTGCGCAACTCGTCTGGACCATCGACACAATGCAACCCGGTTTCCAAAATATCGGTAAACGCCGACAATTGTTCGCGGGCGCCGGCGCGAAAACTGTCCGTCGTGATCACCGCAAGTGTTCGATGCTCCACGGTCGCGCGCGTCGCCAATCGCGCAGCGGACGTGGTTTTTCCAGATCCGGGTGCGCCGACCAGCATGAGAGGCCGGTCGAGCGACTGCAATGAAAGGGGGGCGAAGTCGAAGCGTCGGCGCAGCGCTATCACCAGCGCCGCTTCGGCATCAGTCGTCGCGTTCCCTTCAAGACCATCAATCATGGGGTCGCTCAGGCTTCGCGGGACGCCGTGATAGTCCATCGCCTGCAGCAGTTCGTCGCGTGTCGTGTCGACGGCTTCGTCCACCAAAATTTCGGCGATCGAATCTTCGTGATCATCTACCTCCAATGCCGCCGTGATGCGCACACCGCCCGATGAATCGTCTGTCTGTGTAGAGATAATGACCGCGTCGTCACCAAGTTCCTCGCGAATTTGCCGCATCGCGTTGGTGATGGTGTCGGAGGAAAAAATTTTGATGCGCATGGCAGCTATTTAGACTTGTCCGAGGGTGTGAATTTTCGCCTTCGGATGAATCTCGCTCTGCGACATTACCACGGTGGACGGACGGAATCGCTCGATGATCGACCGTACATACGGGCGCACCGCCGGACTTGTCAGCAACACCGGAATCTCACCTTGTTCGCCCTGCTTCTCGAATATCTGCCGAACACCCGTAATGAATTCCTGCAGCTTGCTCGGCGGCATTGAGAGTTGTTTTTCGTCGCCTTGCCCAATCAGCGATTCGGCGAAGGTTTGTTCCCAATCCGGCGAAAGCGCGACCAATGGAATATAACCCGCCGGCGACGTCGCGTCGTGACTAATTTGTCGCGCAAGGCGCGCACGAACGTGCTCAGTGATCAGTGTTAAGTTCTGTGTATAGCCAAGCGCTTCCGATACACCTTCAAGGATCGTCGGCAGATCGCGAATGGAGACGCGCTCCGCCAACAAATTCTGTAGGACACGCTGAAGATTGCCGAGCGAAATTTGTCCTGGCACCATATCGGCGACAAGCTTCTGGTGATCGCTCTCCAGTTCGTCGAGCAACTTTTGTGTCTCTGCGTAGGACAGCAGCTCGGGCATGTGGTCCTTGACCACTTCCGTCAAGTGAGTGGTGATGACGGTGGCCGGATCGACGACGGTGTAGCCGCGGAACAAGGCTTCTTCCCGGTGGTTTTCCGCGACCCACTTGGCCGGGAGGCCGAATGTGGGCTCTTGCGTCTCTTGGCCGGGCAACGTGATCGGCTCGCCTTTGGGATCCATGATCATCAGCTGGTTCGGGACAAGCTCACCAGTGCCGGTTTCGATGTCCTTGACCCGGATGACATATTGGTTTGCGGGCAGCTGCATATTGTCCTGAATACGAACCGCCGGCATGATGAATCCCATGTCGGTCGCGAGCTGTCGGCGCAGCGCCTTGATTTGATCGGTCAGGCGTTGACCCTTTTGGTCGTTGATCAAGGGCAGCAGGCCATAACCCAGCTCCAGGCGCAGCACATCGATATGGAGGGCCGTTGAAATCGGCTCCTCCGCTGGCTTCGCCATGGACGCTTCGGCCTGGGCGCGCGCTTCCTGCTCCGATTCCAAACTGCGTTGCGCGTTTTGCTCCGACAGGCGCCAAGCCGCAAAACCGGCAATCGCTGCCAGAAACAAGAAGGGCACCATGGGGATGCCGGGCAGGAGCGACATTGCGACCAGCAAGGCGCTCACCATGCCGAGCGCTTTCGGATAGTTGCTAAGCTGACCAAAAACCGCTTTATCGGCTGAACCGGTAATGCCCGCTTTCGAGACCAACAGACCCGCCGCCGTCGAAACAACGATCGCCGGAATTTGTGTCACCAGACCGTCGCCGACCGTTAGGACCGTGTAGTTGTTGGCGGCGTCGCCGAAGGACATGCTGTGTTGTGCGACCCCGATGATGATGCCGCCAATGACATTAATGAATGTAATCAAAATGCCGGCGATCGCGTCGCCGCGGACAAATTTTGCGGCGCCGTCCATGGCGCCGAAAAACGTGCTCTCGTCTTCAAGCTGACTCCGTCTTCGGCGCGCTTCCGCTTCGTCGATCAGACCGGAGGACAAATCCGCGTCGATGGCCATTTGCTTGCCGGGCATGGCATCCAGGCTGAACCGGGCCGACACTTCGGCAATACGGCTGGAACCCTTGGTGATCACAACAAAATTGACGATCACCAAAATCGCAAAAACGATGATGCCGATAACAAAATTGCCGCTCATGACAAAGTCGCCGAAGGCTTGGATGACTTTGCCGGCGGCCTGAGTGCCGGTGTGACCTTCGGCCAGAATAAGCCGCGTCGAGGCCAGGTTGAGCGACAACCGCAGCATCGTGGCGATCAGGAGAATGGTCGGAAACGCGCTCAGCTCAAGCGGCCGCGCAATGAACAGTGTGACCATCAGTACGAGCACGGAGAAGGTAATCGATAGCGCCAAGCTGAAATCGAGCAGCCAGCTTGGCATCGGCATGATCAAGACCATCAAGATGATGATCACGCCGAGCGCCAGCATGACGTCGCCTTGCCTTAGCGCGGTGCCAAAGCGCGACCCGGCAGCGCCAAAGTCTATCGCGCCGCCAGAAGCAGTCGCATCCGCGGGTGGTCCGGCGCTAAGGTCATCGCCGGCCGGTTGGACGTCTTGGCTTGTGTCAGCCATGAAGGCTCTCTAGGCGCCAGTCGCTTAGGCGCTCGCCAGCCGTGCATCCGCGGTTGGCGGCGGAACCGACACGCCGTCCGAGTCGTAGAGCTTCAGTTTGTTCCTCAGCGTCCGGATCGAGATCCCAAGAATATTTGCGGCGTGAGTCCGATTGCCCAGGCAATGACGCAACGTGTCGATAATTAGATCGCGTTCGACATCCGCAACCGTCCGTCCCACCAATTGCGACGTTTGGGCCGCTTCGGATGCCGCGGTCGCAACATCCGCATCGCCGGCGCCAATGCCTTGGGTGCGGTCGCCCAACATCATGTCGTCAGGTTCGATCTGGTCACCGGCACAGAGCAACACGGCCCGGTGCATGTTGTTCTCAAGCTCGCGGACATTGCCTTGCCAAGTATGGCGCAGAAGGCTGTCGACCGCCGCGTCGGAAAGGCGACGACGGGGCAGGGCATTCGCATCCGCATACTTGTCTGCGAAATGCTTGGCGAGCGCCAAAATATCCTTGGGCCGTTCGCGCAGCGGCGGCACTTTGAGCGCGACGACATTGATACGGAAAAACAAATCTTCGCGGAAACGACCGGCGGCGACTTCATCGCGCAGCGAGCGGTTCGTCGTGGCGAGCAAACGAATATTAATCTTGACCGGGCGCGTTCCGCCGACGCGGTCGATTTCACGCTCTTGCAAAACGCGGAGTAGCTTGGCCTGAAGTTTGAGGTCCATTTCACCGAGTTCGTCGAGCAACAGCGTGCCGCCGTCAGCGGCCTCGAACTTCCCGATGCGCCGTGCCACGGCGCCCGTGAAGGCACCTTTTTCGTGACCAAACAGTTCCGACTCCAAGAGGTTTTCGGGGATCGCGGCACAATTGACCGAGACGAACGGCTGGTTCGCGCGCTTGCTTTTGGCATGAACATATCGCGCAAGCATTTCCTTGCCCGTGCCCGACTCCCCGGCGATCAAGATGCTCGCTTCCGACTTCGCGATGCGCTCCGCCATTGTGAGCAGGTCCTGCATCGCCGGATCTTCAAACACGATCCGATGTGATTCATCGGTCACAGCCTCGAGCACCGCCGCGATCATCTCCGGATCCGGCGGCAGCGGGATGTATTCTTTGGCACCCGCCTTGATGGCCGCGACCGCCGCTTCGCTATCGGAACCCGTGCCACACGCGACGACCGGAATATTGATGTGTTCAGACGCGAGACTTTTGACCAAACGCCCGACGTCCAGCGATACTTCAATCATCACCAAATCAGCGCCGCCGTTCGCTCCGGCGCGCAGCGTTTCGAGCGCCGCTTCAATGTCGTCCGCTTGCAAGACCTTGGCGCCCCGCGACACCGCGATCTTGCAAGCCGCACCGAGTTGGCCGGCCAATGTCCCCACAATCAATAATCGCATCGTAACATTCCTTTCATTCGGTCAAGGTTTGACCGAACTCATGATCAATCGAAAAATTGCACACGTTTTGAGGGCGGCAATTGTGTGTTGAGCAAGGTTTCCAGACGGCGCGGGTTCTCCTGTCGGCCAATCGAGCCGGCGCCCATCATGTAGACATTCATCAAGGCTGCTTCTTCCGCCGAATTGCGCTCCAGCTTTCCGGCGAGCGGGCTGAAAACCATATTGGCCAAGATTGCGCCGTATAGGGTCGTCAACAGCGCCACGGCCATGGACGGGCCAATGCTGTTCGGGTCATCGAGATTGCCGAGCATTTGCACCAAACCAACTAACGTCCCAATCAATCCCATCGCCGGGGCGACCGTGGCGGCTTGACGAAGTATGCCGACACTTTTTTCGTGCCGGGCCTTCATGCCCTTGATCTCCTGTTTCATCATTTTCTCGACGTCGTCGCCGGGCGTGCCGTCGACAACGAGGGCGAGGGCCTTTTGAAGAAATGGCACGTCGTCCAAGTTCTTGAGGCTTTCTTGCATGCCAAGCACGCCATTTTTGCGCGCCTGGTCGGCAAGCTCGAGCACTTGAAGGGCGGCGGCGGAATGGTCGGTCGCTTTGCCAAACACCGCTTTGAGCATCAATGTTTGGCCTTTGATGATCTCGCCGAGAGAAAAACTCACCGTCGTAATGGCGAAAGTGCCGCCGATCACAATGAGAACGGAGGGCACGTCGATAAACGCGGTGATGGAGCCGCCGGTCGCGATGGCGGCGATGACCAAACCGAAGCCAATGAGAATCCCGAGCAGTGTCGCGATATCCATGCCTAACGCCCTTCGACCCCTAAAGCCATGCCCGGCCTAGAAACGATCCGTCTTGATGATTTCCGTCATGGTCACGCCCAGTCGGTCCTCGACCACGACGACTTCCCCACGCGCGACCAACCGGTTGTTCACGTATATGTCGATCGCTTCGCCAACTTTCCGATCCAATTCCACCACGGCGCCGCGGCCGAGGCGCAACAACTGGCTCACCTGCATTGTTGCCTTGCCAAGCACCGCGGACACCTGAACGGGAATATCAAACACCGCCTCCAGGTCCGCCGCGCTTCGTGGCACGTCGGCAGAAAAACTCTCAAGCTCCTCCTCGCGCGCGGGCAGCGTTTCGCCGGATTCCTCAGCGATGTCTTCAAGCTCCAGATCGTCTGTTTCAGACATCTTGATCTCCTGAGCTGGCCTCTACCGCGTCGTCCGCGTGAGGCGTCGTTTCTTGTTCTGTCGAGAGTGGCGCGCCTGTTGCGCCGAGGTCGGCGCGTTCCGGATCATCCGTGTCCAGCGGCCTCTCAGTGTCGGGGGAGGAGACCGGTTCGTCGGCCGCACCCGACGGATTCAAGGTCTCCGTCGCCGCGTCGTCTCCATCGGTCTCGCTATCGACCCGACCCTCTAAATCCGTCGGTGCGCCCGACTGAGCAGTTAGATAGTGATCAAGCAGGTCGTCGACTTGCTGGCGTATGTCGTCTTCGTTTCGTTCCGCGCCACCGCCAAGCCACGTGAGCTGACAGTCCGTTCCGGTCAGGGCCTGGTCCGGAATGACGCTCACGCTCACAGCATTGTTTGACATCGCGAGCTGAGATTTCAGCGCGTCTTCCAAGTCGGCAGGAACCCGGACCACCACTTCCGGCGCTTGGTAGAGCTTCGAAACGCATTCATTCACCAACCTCTCCAATAGCGCGACACGTGCCTCGTCCGGCGCAGCGCCACCAATTTTCGTGGCGATGGCATTGGCGAGAACAGCGACATCTTTCTCCACCAGGACCTTCTGTGCCGCGACTTGTTCGCCGATGGCGTCTAGTTTGCTGCTGATTTCGGCAATGACTTCGCCGGCTTGCTTCTCGACACCCGCGAGCGCTTGTGCTTGTCCCGCGGCGATACCGGCCTCATAGCCATGTTCTCGGGCCGACAACAGTTCGGCCTCGGAAAAAACAGGGGTTTCGACGCCACCGTCGTCATCGACCGGCTGTGGCTCCGGATGCGTCGCTTCCGGTTCCGCGAAGTCGGTCTCAAACAAGAATTTCGAGATCTGTGGCATACGAAACGTTTCGTTCTTTTGTCTTTAGCCTCAGGTGATCATTTCATCGTCGCCGCTGCCAGCGACGACAATTTCGCCGGATTCGGCGAGTTCGCGCGTCGTATTGATAATGTCGGTCTGAGCCTCCTCGACATCGCTCAGGCGCACCGGGCCGAGGGCATCCATGTCTTCGCGCAAGATTTTCGCCGCGCGTTCGGACATGTTCGAGAAGAACATGTCGCGCAGATCCTCGGACGCACCCTTCAACGCCAGTCCCAGGCGATCTTTGTCGACCTCGCGCAGGACTACTTGGACCGCGGTGCCGTCCAGCTTCTGAAGATCCTCGAAGGTGAACATGAGGGACTTGATCTTTTCGGCCGCTTCGCGATCCCGCTCTTCCAATGATTGCAGGAACCGGGCTTCGGACGCGCGATCGAAATTGTTGAAAATCTCAGCCATCATCTCGTGGCTATCGCGCCGCGTGGTCGCGGAAAGATTGCTCATGAACTCCGAACGTAATGTGCGCTCCACATCTTCGAGTACTTCGCGCTGAACGGTCTCCATGCGCAGCATGCGCATCACCACCTCGGTCGAGAAATCCTCAGGCAGCAGGGCGAGCACGCGTGACGCGTGGGTGGGGCGGATTTTCGAAAGTACGACGGCAACAGTTTGCGGGTATTCATTCTTCAAGTAGTTGGCCAAAACCTGCTCGTTCACATTGCCGAGCTTGTCCCACATGGTTCGCCCAGCCGGACCCCGCAGCTCCTCCATGATTTCTTCGACTCGCTCATTGTCGAGCGTGTTGCGAAGCAGCCGTTCGGTTGAGTCGAATGAGCCGTTCAGATTGCCGGTGCCCGAAATTTCGGCCACGAATTGGACGAACAAGCCCTCAACGACATCGGAGTTGACCGTGCCCAGTTGCGACATGGTGGAGGAGATTTCTTTGATTTCCTCCAGGTCCATCATTCCGAAGATCTTGGAGGCGCGATCTTGATCCAAAGCGAACATGACAATGGCCGCTTTTTGAGGTCCGCTGAGCTTAGCTATGTTCATGAATTCGTCGGCCAATTGGAGGTCCCCCGCGTCCGGTGCACGGCGGATCCTTTCTATGACGCAATTGATCGGTCATGGTCACACCGACCCTTCCGCCATCCATCCGCGCAGAATCGACAGGGCTTCATCGGGATGCTTGTCGATGATTTCGCCCATCTTCTTAACCGAAGACGCTTTAACGCGGCCTTCGACCTTGCTTAGGTCAATCATGTTCTCGCCACCGTCATCGGTGGCGCCTTCAACGCCGGGCAGGGCCGCCTGATCGCCATCGCCGCCGCCCATCGCCGCGCCCTCGGGGCCAGCCAACATGGGCTGTCCCTGCGGCCCCACGACAACATCACCCGCAGCCTGATTGGGTTGCGCCATTTGCATCGCAAACAGTCGGTTCACTAACGGGCGAAGGACCAGCAGGATGACCAGGAGCGCCACGATGGCGAGCACCATGATCTCGGCAATTTTTATGTAATCGGCCTTGTGCAGGCCGAACATTGGCGGCGTTGGGGCCTCAATTGGCACCGGCTGTGTGAAGGCCATATTGATGACTTCGAGGGTGTCGCCCCGATCTTCGTCAAACCCGACCGCGGACCGCGCGAGCGAAGCGATTTGCGCCAGCTCCTCTTCGGTGCGCGGCACATAGGTTGTTTCTTCCGTTTCCGGATCGGTGGTGTGCGTTCCATTCACCAAGATGGCGATCGAAAGGCGCTCGACCTTGCCGCCTTCTTGAATGTGGCTCCGGACCGTCCGCGAAA
>JANQOH010000367.1 GCA_028289725.1 Alphaproteobacteria bacterium | reverse complement strand
CCCAATCCATGGCGATGATTTCCGACAACATCGCCAACGTGAATACGGTCGGATACAAACGCACCACCGCACGGTTTGCGACTTTGGTGACAGATTCTGGCTCAGTGCAAACTTTCTCCCCGGCTGGTGTGCGCGCCGCGCCTTTCCGCACCATCGCGCAACAAGGCCAAATCCAAACCACGAGTTCGGACACGGACATCGCGATCAGCGGCAACGGCTTCGCGGTGGTCAAAACGCTGCCGAGCGGGCCGAACGCCGAGGTGCTGTATACCCGCGCCGGTTCCTTCTCGCCGGACTCGACCGGAAATCTGCGGAACTCAGGCGGCCACTTCCTGCAAGGATGGACGCTCGATCAAAATGGCAATATCCCGGCCGCCGCGGCCGACCTTTCGAGTTTGACAACCGTCAATATCGCGCAATTCAGCGGTACGGCGACCGCCACCACCAATGTCAATATCGGTACCAATTTGGAGTCGACGCAAACGGCCTATGCCGGCCCACCCGCATACGCGGTCAATAGCATGGCAAATGGCACGATCGCGCCACACTTCTTTAGAAACTTCGTGGTCTTTGACGCCCTCGGAACCTCACACGAAATGACGGCGGCGTATCTCAAGACCGGCACCAACACGTGGGCGGTCGAGGTCTACGCCGCGGACCCCACCGAGGTCACCGCTGGCGCGACAGCCTTGTCATCGGGCAACGTCATTTTTAATGGCGATGCGACCCTCGACGCCGACAATGCCGGTTCCACGGCCGGTACGTTCAACGCCATCACCGGCGAACTCACCGCGACCGTCCCGATCACTTGGACGAACGGCGCGGCCGCGAGCAACATCTCGATCGACTGGGGCACCAATAATCTGGCCGACGGTCTGACGCAGTTTGCCTCAAGCTTCAACGTCGCCTTCCTCAATCAAAACGGTGCTTCGGTCGGTTTGTTGAACGGTGTGAGTATCGATGAACAAGGTTTTGTCATCGCTTCATTCACCAACGGCCAGACGCAGGCGCTCTATAAACTGCCGCTCTCGACTTTCGCCGACGCTTCATCGCTCGAAGCAAAGGAAGGCAATGCCTACGCGGAGACAGTCCGATCCGGTAACTTCAACCTCCGTGAAGCCGGCCAAGGCGGCGCCGGTAATTTCGTGCCGTCAGCATTGGAATCCTCCAACGTTGATATCGCGCAGGAATTTACCGACATGATCATCACCCAAAGGGCCTATTCGGCGAACACGAGGGTGATCACGACAGCTGACGAAATGCTCGAGGAACTGATCCGACTTCGGTAGCACGCGCCCACTGCGGCGTCTCTTTGGGCGCCACGTCGTCCTCCTCCATTTTCACTGTTGCGCCCGATTTTTCGGGCGCTTCTTTTTTCGCTATCCAATGAAATTGATGCCTTGGCTCGCTTCAATCATTTAGTACGCCACCGAAACAATCAGTACTTGCACCGGCCTAAGGCCGCCTCGTGTTCGCGAATGAAAGAAGAAAAAGAAAACGTCCCAATCACTTAACCAGTTGTTCACCTGCCCCGGAAAGAATGGCTCTCTGGATGGAGGGACCGGGACGCCATTATTCGGCACATCTTGCGGCCCGAAATTGCTGCAGTGGCAATGGTTTAAGGGATAGATCGTGAACGGATTGGTGCAGTCGCTACGCGGACTTGGCGTTGCACGCTTGATCACAATAGGCGCCGTTGGGTTCGGCCTGTTGGGATTCTTTTTCTTTTTGGTGACACGACTCACCGCGCCGGATTTCTCACTACTTTACGGCGACCTTCCGGTCGACGATTCCGGCGCGATCGTCAATCGCTTGGAAAGCATGGGAATCCCCTATCGCCTTTCCGCCAACGGCACCCAGGTTTTCGTTCCAGGCGACCAAGTTTCGCGCCTGCGATTGTCGCTGGCGGAGCAAGGCTTGCCGTCGGGCGGCTCGGTCGGCTATGAGATTTTTGACGAAACCGACAATTTGGGCACCACGCGGTTCGTCCAAAATGTGAATCTGGTGCGCGCGCTCGAAGGAGAACTTGCGCGAACCATCAGCGAGCTCAACCGTGTCCAGGCCGCGCGCGTGCACCTTGTGTTGCCGCGCCGCGAGCTCTTTCAGCGACAGGACACCGAACCAAGCGCGTCTGTTTTCCTAAGGTTGTCCGGCGCCATTCAACCGGGCCACAGCCAAATCCTGTCCATTCAGCATTTGGTCGCCGCCGCGGTCCCGGGATTAACGCCCGAACGCGTCGCGATCATCGATGGGCGCGGAAGTTTGCTTGCCAGCGGCGCGGATGAGTCCTCGGAAATCGGCTACGTCGCGAGCCGGACCACGGAAGTCCGCCGTCGCTACGAAACGCAACTCAAGCATACCCTGGAAAAACTCCTCGAGCGGTCAATCGGCCCCGGCCAGGTGCGAGCCGAAGTCGCGGCCGAGATGAATTTCGACCGGATCACCAGCAATGACGAGGTTTACGACCCTGACGGCCAGGTCGTGCGATCGACCCAAGCGATCGAGGAACAATCAACGTCCACCGACGGCGGCGGCAATGTTTCGGTCGGCAATAACCTTCCGGATTCAGGCGGCGCGGCGGCCGGCCCTGACTCCCAATCGTCCGAACAACGCACCGAAGAAACGGTCAATTTCGAAATTTCG
>JANQOH010000362.1 GCA_028289725.1 Alphaproteobacteria bacterium | reverse complement strand
TTTCTCCGCGGACGCCATGCGGCCAGCCATCAAGCCAATCGCCGCGCTCTCCACATAGCCCTCAACGCCGGTGATCTGGCCGGCGAAACGCAGGCGCGGTTCTGCCTTTAAGCGAAGAAGCGGATCCAAAAGCTTGGGACTGTTCAAAAATGTATTGCGATGGATGCCGCCCAACCGCGCAAACTCGGCCTGTTCCAACCCGGGTATGGTTCGGAAGATTCGGACTTGCTCGCCATATTTCAGCTTGGTCTGAAAGCCGACCATATTGAACAGGGTTCCGAGCGCATTGTCCTGGCGCAACTGCACCACGGCGTAGGCTTTCGTATCCGGATCATGGGCGTTGGTCAGGCCCACCGGCTTCATCGGGCCGTAGCGCAAGGTCTCGCGGCCGCGCTCCGCCATCACCTCGATTGGCAAGCAGCCTTCGAAATAGGGCGTGTCGCGCTCCCACTCACGGAACTCGGTCTTCCCGCCATCCAGGAGCGCATCGACAAAGGCGTCGTACTGGTCCTTGTTGAGCGCGCAATTGAGGTACGCGGCGGTTTCGCCAGCCGGTCCCGGTTTGTCGTAACGCGACTGAAACCAGGCCTTTGACATGTCGATCGTGTCGCGATGGACAATCGGTGCGATGGCATCAAAGAAAGCGAGGCTTTCGGCATCCGTGCGATCGGCGATTGCGTCGGCCAATGCCGGCGAGGTGAGGGGCCCGGTCGCGACGATGACGGAGTCCCAATCCGCCGGTGGCAATCCCGCCACTTCCCGGCGATCGAGCGTCACCAACGGGTCGGACAACAAAGCATCTTGCACGGCCTCCGCGAAACCAACGCGATCGACTGCCAAAGCGCCGCCGGCGGGCACTTGGTTGGCGTCCGCCGCGCGCATGATCAGGGAATCCATCCGACGCATCTCTTCATGCAACAACCCCACCGCATTGTTTTCCGCGTCGTCGGAACGGAAAGAGTTGGAACAAACCAGCTCCGCGAGGGTTTCGGTCTGATGGGCGTCGGTGCCGCGTTTCGGCCGCATCTCATGCAGGATGACCGGCACGCCGGCGCGCACGATCTGCCACGCGGCTTCACTGCCCGCGAGGCCGCCGCCGATGACGTGAATGGGTGTCTTGGACATGACCGGCAATCAAGGCCGCTCGCCGCCGCGTGTCAAGGCACCAGGCTTGTTCGCCCCAGGATATGACCGCAAGATTGCGGCTATTCTTTCGAGGCGTCCCGCGCAAAGAGGAGTTTTCGATGCTCGACAAACGGCATGTGACCACGCTGATCCTCGCCGCTTCGATCGCGTTGGCGCCCGTCACCGCGTCGGCCGCCGATATCGACGGCAGCCAAGATCATCCTTTGGTTTCCCAGAGATATGAGGACAGCGAGATCATTCGCTAAGAGCAACAGACCTTTGACGAGCACGCGCTCTTGATCAGCGAAGCCACACAATCGGGCGGCATCGATCGCAATCTCAAAGCGGCCGAGGCACTTGAGGGGCGCGTCACGCGCATCACCTACCGGGCGCCGGCCGAGCGCACGACGCTCGAGGTCTATCGCAACTATCAGACCGCGCTGATCGACGCTGGATTTGAGGTGCTGTTCGAGTGCAAGAACGATGCGTGCGGCGGCCGCAATTTCACGCACGCCGTGGTCAGCGGCGCCAATTACCTGGACCTGGGGGAATCGCACGGCGATTTCCGCTATCTCGCGGGCAAACTATCGCGACCCGGCGAAGGCGACGCCTATGTCGGATTGTTCGTCGCCATGGCCTCGGTCGGCGGCGGTGCGAATTTTGAGCGTGTGCTGACGCAGCTTGACGTAATTGAACTCGAAGCAATGGAAACCCGGATGATCACGGTCGACGCCTCGGCGATGGCCGAGGAAATCTCCGCCAGCGGCCGCGTCGCCCTCTACGGCATCTATTTCGATTTCGACAAAGCGGATTTGAAGCCGGAATCCAAGCCAACCCTCGACGAAATCGCAAAGTTGCTCAATGAATTGCCGGCGCTCGAACTGGTGGTGGTGGGCCATACCGACAATGTCGGCAGCCTGGACCACAACATGTCGTTATCCAAACAGCGCGCCGCCGCCGTTGAAGCAACACTGGTGCAGGACTACGGCATACCGGCCCAACGCCTGACCTCGTGGGGCATCGGCTACTTGTCGCCGGTTGCGACCAACCAGCTCGACGCGGCGATTGAGCGCCCGGCCGTCGTCGGTCTG
>JANQOH010000360.1 GCA_028289725.1 Alphaproteobacteria bacterium | reverse complement strand
GGCAAGCTCGGCCTGCCGGCGGATATCGCCACCTCGCCCGACGTCAGCCTCTACCGGATCATCCTGATCATCGCGCTGGTCGGCTGGACCACCGTCGCGCGCCTGGTGCGCGGCGCGGCGCTCAGTCTGCGCGAACGCGATTTCGTGCTCGCCGCCAAGAGCCACGGCGCGAGCGGTGCATGGATCATGCTGCGCCACATTCTGCCGAACGCGATCTCACCGATCATCGTCGCGACCACGCTCTCGGTCGGCAACATCATTTTGTTGGAATCAGTGCTGAGCTTCCTCGGCCTCGGTATCCAGCCGCCGATCGCAAGCTGGGGCAACATGCTCAACAACGCCCAGGAACTGATCTACGAAGCGCCGATGCTCGCCGTCTGGCCCGGCCTCACCATCTTCGCCACTGTCATCGCCTTCAACTTCCTCGGCGACGGCCTCCAAGACGCATTGGACCCAAAAGCGATCAGGCGGTGACCCGCTAGCAGTGCGTTAAATTCGCGAGCGGGCCAGAACCTTTTTCTTAGTGCACTTTCTTCGAGCGCTCTCGTCGCGATCCGGAAAATATGTCGGTGATCACGCGTCAACTTTGGGAACTAAAGCTTAGTTGCAACGTTAAGATTCTACTATCGGAAATGTAGCAAGCTAATGACCCACGGGAGGCGCGACCATGGCATCGAAAAAGCGCAAGAAATCCACCGACGAAGATACTTTCGAAGATCCCGAATCCGACGCCAGTGAAGACCTTGACGAAGACGAGGACGCGTTGGGCGCCGATTCTGACGACGAGGATTTTGAACCGGTCGACCCGTCGGAAGACGAAGCGGGTCTTGAGGAGGATGAAGAGGCGACAGCTGCCGCACCGAGTGATGAACTGATGCAAATGCATAGTGACGTTGAATCAGCCTTGTTCACACAGGAACCGCCCGAACACGGCGTGTTTGCTGCGGCGGAGGCGCTCCAAGGCATCAACAATGTGGTCGGTGTCGGCATCGGCTCTGCCGAGGTCGATCTCGACCAGGTTGGCGACGACGGACCGGGCGCCCCAGTACTCAACGTTTATGTCGCGGAGCCTGCGAGCATGGACAGCGTACGCGCTTGCATGGTCGACGGATTCGGTGTGCGAGCTTTGAGTAGCGATCGAGTTCCACTCAACGTGATTTGCACCGGCATCATCGAAACGCAGCCGCACCGACATCGCGAGCGACCCTCCCCCAACGGCATATCGGTCGGCCACAAGGACATCACCGCAGGCACACAAGGCGCGTTGGCCCGCGGGCGGAGCGGCACACGACGGCGCCGAGTCTTGCTCTTGAGCAACAACCACGTGCTCGCAAATTCGAATGCCGGCAAAGGCCGCGACGCGATCCTGCAACCCGGCCGCTATGATGGCGGGCGCAACCCGCGCGATCGCATTGCGATATTGGAGCGGTTCATCCGCATCCATTTCGACGGCCGGCCAAATTTCGTCGATTGTGCCACCGGTTGGACGTGGCACCGCCGGGTGAGACGCGAGTTCATCTACCGTTCCGGAGGGCGTTGGCGCTATTTCAGCGTCAACAACCGGCCGCGCACATGTCGGGTGGGCCAACTGGTTGGCAAGAGCGGGCGGACGACGCAACTGACGGTCGGTCGCATCGTTGACTGCAACGCCAGCATTCGGGTGAATTTTGGTGGCGGCCGGATTGCGAATTTCCGCGATCAGATCACGATCCGTGGTCTACGCGGTAATTTCAGCGCCGGCGGCGATTCCGGTTCGCTGATTTGGACCTGGGACCGGAGGCGCAATCCGGTCGGTCTGCTGTTCGCAGGCGGCGGCGGTTTCACCTTCGCGAACAAGATCCCGCGCGTGCTCGCGGCGCTCGACATCAACCTGTATACTTGAGCACGGATCGGGTGCTGGGGCCTTTGCGCCCCAGCACCTTTCCCGGACTGCACGAGCCATGAATCGCGGCTCTCGGATTTCGATGGAGATGCGCCATGACCGCGCCGAACCATGACATACCCGATGATGTCGGCGTCGAATACGATCCCGGCGATGAGGCACCTGTGCGCGGTATTCTTGCCGTTAAGCGGCAGCATGAGGGCGAACTCATGGAGCGCACCGGCGTCACCGGCGTCGGCATTGGTCGCGACGCAATCGGCGACGACGCAATCGTGATCTACCTCGAGGAAGCGTCCGCCGCCGCCGGCCTGCCGACCGAGCTAGACGGCTACAACGTCGTTACGGAAGTCACGGGTATCATCGATACGCAATAGTGCTTCGGCCACTTAGGTGGCCACGCGAATAACGGTTAGCCGGCGAACGCTTTTTCCATCTGCGTTAGTTGCGCCCTCACCAAATCGGCGTCGGGGTCGATGAGGCAGTCGACGATGGCGAAGTGGTCGAGGTCTTTGGGGACCAGGTAATCGCACGGGTATCCGAGGGCGTGCCAGCGGGCGGCCATGTCTTCGGATTGGCGGTGATATTCGGGCGACTCGTCTTCGCCGACCACGACAAAGAGTGACGCGGGATAGCCATAGGTTTGGAGAGCCGGTGCGTTTCGCGCCGCCATCTCGGCGGTCATTTTGAGCTTGTCGTTCAAGTACGACAGGTAGATCGGCTCGAGTTCGAACAGGCCGGAAATGGCGCAGGCGCCCTTGACCAAGTTTTGTGGCAGGTCGTCGCCGAATTGGGACCAGTCGGTCGCGAGCAGCATGGTCGCCAAATGGCCGCCGGCGGAGTGGCCGGTGACGTAAATCCTGTCGCGGTCGTAGCCGTAGTCGCCCGCCTTGCGCCACAACCAGGCGAGCGCGGCGCGGTTTTGCCGGACGATCTCGTCCATGTCACCGGTGGGCGCGAGCACGTAATTGTTGACCGCGGTGGTCACGCCGTGGGGCACCATGCCTTCTGCGACGTAGGAATGATCGCTCTTGTCGAGCGAATACCAATAGCCGCCGTGGATGAACACATAGAGCGGCGCGCCTGGTCCGGCGGCGGGGAAGATATCGAGCTTTTCGGTCGGCTGGTCGCCGAACGCGAGATCGAGATGGCCGGTCAGCTTGGCGCGGCTGCCTTCGCTCCACTTCGCCCAGGCGGCGAAGCGGTCGATATAGTCGGGGAAGCGCTTGCGGTTGTTGTATTGCGCGTCGAGCCCCGCCTGGTCGTAGTCGCGCCAGACGGCGCTCTGAACGTCGCTCATGGTTCGTCCGATCGGGGGGTTATTCGGCGGCGGCCGCGCCGCTCGTGCGTTCTTCGATCCGCACTTTCTGACCGGGCGTCGGCATGCTGGTGCCGTCTTCCTTCACCGTCTCGTAGACCGCCGGCATGGTGATCTCCAGCAATTCGAGATCTTCGGAATACTCCCGGAGCTCGTGCATGGTGTTGCCGGGCACGGTGACCGCATCGCCCTTGCGATAGGTGATCTCGCCTTTGTCCTTGTAGAAGAAGCTCACCCAGCCTTCGAGCACCATGGCGAACTGAAAATCGACCACGTGGCGATGCAATCCGTTGTGGCCGCCGTTTAGGTGCTTGGCCTTGATGACGTGGGCATGAATATCGCCGTGGCTGGCGTCCGCAACGCCGAGATCGCGGTAAACGAACTCCTCACGCAGGCCGTCAGTCTCGTATTCGGCCCCCTCCTCGCGGCTGACGGTGAAGTCATACTCGGTTCCGCTGGGCGTCTTTTGGACGGCGTCGGCACTCATGGCATCCTCCCCATTTCATATCCAGGGCGCATGATACGCCGCACCCCGCCGCCGGTAAATTGATCGGTGTTAACCGCTTGTCAGGATTGGCCAACTAGGCTTCGTGGCCATGGTCACGTTTTGCCTTCATCGGCGGGCGTTTTGGCTCGCGCTCCTTTTGGTCGCCCTTTTTTTCGGCGGAATGGGCGCTGTGCAGGCCAATATCAAGCAGAAACTGACCGATGAGCAATTCGATCAGCTTGCGGCCGCGACCAAGGCCTATCAGGTCGGTGACTACAATGCCGCGGTGCCACTGTTTCGCGATCTCGCAAACCAGGGCATCGGTGAGGCCCAGTTCTATTTCGGCTTTTTGAATGCCCAGGGTCTGGGCCTGCCTCAGGACTACGCCGTGGCAGCGGAGTGGTACAAAAAGGCCAGCCGGCTCGGCCATGCTCAGGCGCAAAACTATCTCGGCCTGCTCTATTTTCAGGGCGACGGCGTGCCGCGATCTTTCCGCGACGCTTTCATCAACTTCGAGCTCGCCGCGACGGCCGGCAACGAGGACGCCGCCAACAATCGGCTGATCGTCGCGCGCAAAATGACCTCTTCCCAAATTACAGAGGCACAAAAGGCAGCCGGTGAAATCATCCGGTCGCTCAAGTTCAAAGTGAAGCGGCTTATCGAGCCGACGCGCGTCACCAGTGCGGTGGCCGTGGCGGGTGGCGATGTGTTCCTGACCCATGCCGACGCGATCGACGCCTGCCCCAACATGACCGTACGCTTCGAGAATGATGTGCCGCGCGACGCCGCATTGGTCATGGTGGATGGCTTCAATGGCTTGGCGATGATCGGCGCACCGGGACTATCCGCCGAGCCCCTTCCCCTGCGCGTCGAGCCCGTGGCCGTCGGCGAACGGGTCATGGTCGTCGGCTACATCCTGAACGAAAAGAGCAAACCGGAGATCGAAGTCGTCGAGGCCCAGGTGATCGCCGATCCCGCCTTGCATCGCATGGACAAGCGCTACCTTCAGCTCGCGGGAACAATGGGGGAGAGCCATCTCGGCGCGGCTGTGGTCGATCGCGAAGGCCGCCTGGTTGGCATTATGGACCCGACCCTCAACGCGTCGGCGGTGGCGCAACTGCGCGGTGCGCCGCAACAAGCCGCCTTCGCCCTGCGCCACGAGCTGATCCATCTGATGTTCGAATTTAATGGCTATCACTACGAATCCGCGGCGACGGATGAGATGGCGCCACCGATGCCAGCGGAAGTGGTGCTGGATCCAGTGCGTGCCGCGGCGGCGGCGATCGAATGCTGGGAGGCCCCGGTGACCGACGAGATCCGGGACGACCAAGCAGAGACAGGTATTTCGCCGCCGCAATCCGGCTGATAGAGCGGGTTCTTGAGCCGCGCTCGCATCCCTGTCACTTACCTAATTTATTAATATCATAAACCTCTGCAAATATCTGAAATTAGTTATAATTATGTATTTGCGCCTGCCATCCTGTATGGGGGGCTCACAACCTTGTGATTGCAATAGCCGCTTTATTTCGCTCCCGCACAAAACAAACACTTGATTTAAACGTTCGATTGACAATATACCGGCCATCAGGAACGCGGCTCACATACACCGTCCCTCCGGTGAAGTAGGGCCGCGATAAAGACCCTCCCTAAGAAGGTGGCGGGAACCCTCCTCTGTCCCCCGCCCCGCCACCGAACTGACGGCCCCTCTTCTCATCCCCCCAAAGAAGAGGGGCTATTTTCATTCGGACTTCGGACGGGCGGTTGTTAGGGTTCGTGTCGGTCAAACGGCAAAATCTGATCGACCTTGAGGAGCGCTTGCGATGGATGGTTTTGGCTACGATCCGGTGACCGCGATCGCCGAATCCGATGCCACAGGCCGCGTCGCCGAAATCTTCGCCGATATCCGCGCCACCATGGACATCCCAATGCTCACCTCGATCTGGCGTGGGCTGGTCGCCGTCGATGGCGGCCTGGAAAGCGTGTGGCGCGCAGCCAAGCCGCTCTATCTAACGGGTCAACCGGCCGCGGCACTGGCGCACGTCGTCGCGCACGCGGTTCTGCCGGACCCCGAAAAACTCACGGCCAAGCAGTTCGCCGACGCCGACGTTACGGCGAATGACCTGGACGCGGCGCGCGCAATTATCGACGCCTATAACCGATCGAACGGCATGAACCTCATCGCCTTGAGCGTGCTGGTGTCAGAGCCGTCCGGCGCACCGGCGGACTTTGCTCCCGTGGCGCCACCCGCGCCTTGGCCGGATTTACGCCCGTTGCGCGAGCGTGACGCAATCGACGGCGAGACCTGGGACTTGATTGTGCGAATCAATCAGCTCGGTCTCGGCCCGGAGAAAGGTGAGGTCGCGACCTTGTGGCGGCACCTCGCGCATTGGCCCGGCCTCTTGTCGTTGATCGAAACAGGTTTGACGCCCCCTGGGCGGGATGGCCGTCTGGACCAGGCGATCCAATCGGTCCACGGCCATGCGCAACAAGCCGCCGCGCAGGTTGCGTCGCGCCGACAAGAGCCCGTCGATTTGCCTGCTGATGCGCGGGCCATGATCGCGCATTATGTGGCAACGCCTTATCGGGTGACGCGGATGGTCGCCCTGGGACATGGCCTGTCGCATTGGCTTGCCGACGCGACACCGTGATGAACGGTTGAGCGGGCTTGTGCCTCATCCCTTCCACGGCAATAGTTGTGGTCGCATGATCGGTGCCGGAGCACGCGGCACGGATCGCGTTCAGGCAAGCTGAAGAGCGGATATTTGGCACAAGCTTCGGACATTCGGACCGACACACCGTGCGAGGCCGCCGAGCCTGCGGCACAACGCACGCGTGAAACCGAAAATTTTCCGGTTGGCTCGTGGCTGCTCCCGGCGCGACTGCGTCGGCATATCGGTCTCTATTATGCCTTCGCCCGCGCCGCGGACGACATTTCGGACGATCACGCACGCGCCCCGAATCAGAAGATCGCCGAACTGGATGCCATGGAGGCGGCCCTGACCGGTGCGGCGACGCCGGACACGCCGACACGAAATGAGCAAAAGGCACTGCGCCTGCGCGAAAGCATGGCGGAAACGAATGTCCCAACCGCCCACGGCGCAGAGATTCTGCGCGCGTTCCGTCAAGACGCGGTGAAGCCGCGCTATCAAAACTGGTCAGAGGTGATGGAATATTGCCGCTACTCGGCGGCGCCGGTCGGGCGATACTTGCTCGACCTCCACGGCGAATCACGCGTGACCTGGCCGGCGTCGGATGCGCTTTGCGCGTCGCTGCAGATGCTCAATCACATTCAAGACTGCCAGGTCGACTATCGCCGTCTGGACCGCGTCTACCTGCCGCTCGATTGGCTTGCGCGCGCGGGCGGCACGGTCGAGGACCTCGACCAACCTTTCGCGACGCCGGCGGTGCGCAACGTGATCGGGCGCTGTCTTGACGAGTGCGACGCGTTGAACCGAGAGGCGCGCGCGTTGCCCGGCCTGATCCGCGACCGGCGGATGCGCATGGAGGCCGCGGTGATCGTGGCGATCGCGCACAAACTGACGCGCCGTTTGCGCGGCGGCGATCCGGTGGCCGGGCGGATCGAGCTTGGACTCGGTGACAAGCTTGTATGCCTGGTCACGGGGGTTTGGGCCGGCCTGTGGTAGCGCTTGCCGAAATCGACAGCGCGGCGGCGGCGACGCGTGCGCAGGACGTGGTCCGCCGTGCCGGCACGTCGTTCTATTGGGCGATGCGTTTCCTGCCGCGCCCAAAACGCGAGGCGATGTTCGCTTTGTACGCCTATTGCCGCGAAGTCGATGACATCGCGGACGAACCGGCGCCCGAAGCGGACAAGCTGGCGCGCCTCGACGGATGGCGGCGCATGCTTGATCAACTTTATGACGGACAAGCCCCGGCCGATCCGGTGGCGGCGGCATTGGCCGCGCCGATCATCCGGTATCTCTTGCCACGCGAACCCTTCGACGAAATTTTGCGCGGCATGGAGACCGACGCCACCGGCCCGGTGCGCGCGCCCACCATGGCGGAATTGGAGACCTATTGCGCACGCGTTGCCGGCGCCGTCGGTCTA
>JANQOH010000351.1 GCA_028289725.1 Alphaproteobacteria bacterium | reverse complement strand
TTTCGGCCGCGACCGCGAGGGCGCGATAGAGCGCGTAAGATCCGGAGTGCGCGCCAATGACATTGCGCCGGCCCGAGTTGCTCAAGGTCCCAACCACGGGACCGCGCGCGGCGGCGTCAGCCGCACCCCAGTCAATCTCAGGCGCGTCGCCGTCTCCCGGATGCGACGTTAAGACGATATGGTCGGAGCGGCGGACGTCCTTGGTCATGTCAAACCTCGCGCATCTGGCCGAAACCAACCCTCAATATTGGCGCCGGCCCGCCATTATTCCGCGCCCCCGAAACGCGAAAAAACAAACAGCTTATCGCGTGGCTTTCTCACGTACAATCGGTTGAGCCGGATATGACGGCTCCTTATGTCAACAGCTCCCGACAGTCTGACACTATGCCTCCGTTATGACCGATCTCGTTGAAGTTGGCCGTTATCCGTCGCAAAAGGCGGCGGAGCAGGGGGCGCTGGTCCTTGCCGCGGTCGGCATTAGCTGCCGCGTCGAGCCTTTCGGCAGTGTCATGGCGTTGATGGTCACGGCGCGGCACGCCGAGCGCGCGCGTCGGGAGCTCGCGCACTATGCCTATGAGAACCAGCTCGCTCTCAGCGACCGCACGCCGCCACCGCGGATCGATCGCTGGAGTATCGAGTCCGCGCTCGCCTATATCGCGCTGCTGGTGTTTTTCTTCGTTGCGGACACCAGGAGCCTTGGTGGCCATGCCTGGCAGATACAGGGGGCTGCGGATGCGGGCTTGATCATGGACGGGACATGGTGGCGCACGGTGACCGCGCTCACCTTGCATACAGGATCGGTCCATCTGTTCGGCAACATCGCGGCCGGGACCATCTTCGGCATCCTTCTCTCCCACCGGCTCGGTGGTGGCGTCGCGTGGCTCGCCATCGTGTCGGCCGGCGCCCTCGGCAATGCGTTGAACGCGGCGTTTCAACCGGACGCGCATCTCTCGATCGGCGCGTCGACCGCCGTGTTCGGCGGGCTTGGCTTGCTCGCGGGCATGGCCATGACTTCACCGCGCGCACTGCAGTGGCGCGGCACGCTGCGCCGCTGGGCGCCGATTGGCGCCGGTCTGATGCTGCTCGCTTTCTTCGGCATGGGCGGCGAACGCACCGATATCTGGGCGCATGTCTTTGGTTTCGTCGTCGGCGCGGTCGCCGGTTTCGCCCTCGCGCACATCGACCCCGCGCCACTCCGCCAACGCACCGTCCAAGCCTGGTCCGCCGCGGCCGCGTTTGGTTTGGTCGCTGTCGCCTGGTTGATCGCGCTATCGGGTTAGGGCGCGGTTAGATCGCCATATGCGTCTGGGCGGCGGTCGCGGTAGAATTGCCAGAGGTCGCGGACTTCGCGGACTTGGTCGAGATCGATCTCGGCGGTGATCAGCTGGTCCTGCGCGTCGCCGGCTTGCGCGACGATTTGGCCGCGCGGGTCGACCACGTAGGACGAGCCGTAGAAGCGGCCGATGTTCCACGGCGCTTCCTCACCGACCCGGTTGACCGCGCCGATGAACACACCGTTGGCGACCGCCGCCGCCGGTTGCTCGAGCTCCCAAAGATATTGGCTCAAGCCCGCGACGGTGGCGGACGGATTGACGATATATTCCGCGCCGTTGAGCGCCAGCGCGCGCCAGCCTTCCGGGAAATGCCGGTCGTAGCATATATAGACGCCGAGCTTGCAATAGGCGGTGTCGAACACCGGCCAGCCGCTATTGCCCGGCTTGAAGAAAAATTTTTCATAGAACCCGGCGACTTGCGGAATGTGCGTCTTGCGGTATTTTCCGAGATACGAGCCGTCGGCGTCGATCACGGCGGCAGTGTTGTAATAGACCCCGGTCATGTCCTCTTCGTATATCGGTACCACAATGACCATCGCATGCTTCTTGGCGAGATGCTGCATCAGCTTGACCGTCGGGCCGTCCGGAATCCGCTCGGTCGCGCGATACCATTTCGAATCTTGGCTCGGACAAAAATAGGGCTGGGTAAAGACTTCCTGGAAGCACAGCACCTGCACGCCGTCCGTGCCGGCCTGATCGATAAACGGCAGATGCGCCTCGATCATCCGGTCGCGGATCGTTTCTGGCTTCTCCGACGTTTCCGCCTTCAACGCCATTTGGATCAAACCGGTCTTGATAGTTGCCATGCTATTTGAGCCCTTCGCTCATGAAATCACTCGCGTCACGCCGGACTTGATCCGGCGTCCAGGGCGGCTCGCATATCGGCCGGAACCCTGTGGCCACGTGTCGCCCGGCATCCCTGGACCCCGGCTCGGGGGCCGGGGTGACGGTGGTGCGTTGTCACTCGGCCGCTTTGTTCGCGGGGTCTTGCTCGGTCACGCCCCATTTTTCGTCGAAGTCCCAGACTTGTTGGAAGCCGATCATGCGGTTGAAGGCTTGGAAGTCGAACAGCGGCGTTTTGGTGTCGCGGCTCGATCCGGTCTTTTTCAACGTGCCGTAGACCGAGGTCAGCGCCGCGCCGACGGCGAGAAAACCGGTCGCCGGATAGATCGCGATGCGGTAGCCGATTTCGCGCAGGCGCTCGGCGGGCAGAACCGGCGTGCGGCCGCCTTCGACGATATTGGCGAGCAGGGGCAAGTCGGTGCTCTGGCCGATCCGTTCCATCTCGTCTTCTGACTCGGGCGACTCGACGAACAGAATGTCGGCGCCCGCTTTCTCGAACGCTTCGGCGCGCCGCAAGGCTTCGTCGAGCCCATGGGTGGTTCGGGCATCGGTGCGCGCGACAATCATCATATTCGGGTCGGACCGGCTGTCCGCCGCGACTTGGATCTTGGTCACCATGTCCTCCAGGGGGATCACCCGGCGGCCCAGCGTGTGGCCGCATTTTTTGGGAAATTCCTGGTCCTCGATCTGAAGGCCCGCCGCGCCCGCCGCTTCGTAACTGCGCATCGTGTGGTGGACGTTCAGCGCGCCGCCATAGCCGGTGTCGGCGTCGGCAATTAGCGGCGTTTCGGTGCCCTCGGCGATGCGGCGGACGCAGGCCGCCATGTCGGTCAGCGTCGCGAATCCGGCGTCGGGCAGACCCAAATAAGACGCCGAAATGCCGTAGCCGGTCATATAAAGCGATTGGAAGCCCATGGCGTCGGCGATTTTGGCCGAAATCATGTCGAAAACGCCGGGGGCCACCACCAGCTCGCCGGACGCGAAAGCGCGCCGCAGCGCCGCCCGTTTTTCACCTGCCGTAGGCATGTCATGCTCCTTGCCGCGCGGGCGCCCCAATTCCGGCCTCTCTGGCGGAGCAGGGCGCGATGCTGCTACTGTGCGGCGCGGCCGCAAGGCGAGTCAATCGCGCGCCGGCCGCCAAGGCCGTTCGGGCCATTTTGGTGGAGGGAGACTGGTTTGATCCGGCTAGGCGTAGACGTCGGCGGCACGTTCACCGACCTGGTGTTGATCGACGACGCATCCGGCGCGATCAACCTCAATAAAGTGCCCACGACGCCCGAGGATCCGTCGATCGGCGTGATCGATGGGGCGATGGAAATTTGCGACATGGCTGGTGTCGCGCCGTCCGACGTGCGGCAGTTTTTCCACGGCACCACCATCGCCACCAATATCGTGCTCGAGCACAATGGCGCGCGCGCCGGCATGCTGACCACCGAAGGCTATCGCGACATCCTCCATATCGCGCGCCACAAGCGCCCGTACAATTTCAGCATTCAGCAGGATTTGCCGTGGCAGCGCCATCCGCTGGTGCGCCGGCGGTATCGCTTGCCGGTGTCGGAGCGGATCATCGCGCCCGACGGCGAAATCCATAAGCCGCTCGACGAGCAAGCGGTGCGCGACTCGGTGCGCAAGCTCAAAGAGTCGGGCGTTGAGGCGGTCGCGGTCTGTTTCATGTTCTCGTTCCTTAACCCGGAGCACGAAAAGCGCGCGGGCGAAATCATCCGCGAGGAATGGCCCGACGTTTACATGTCATTGAGCCACGAGGTGATTCCACAATATCGCGAATATGAACGGTTCAGCACGACGTGCCTCAACTCCTACGTCGGGCCGAAGACCGCGAGCTACGTCCGCAATCTCGATCTAAAACTGAAAGAGCGCGCGTTCCGCGCCGAGCTGCATCTGATGCAGACCAATGGCGGGGTCGCGACGGCACAGGGCGCGGTCGAGCGGCCGGTGACGCTACTGATGTCGGGTCCTGTCGCCGGATTGATCGGCGGCATTTGGGCCTCGAAGCTTGCCGGGTACGACAACGCAATCACGCTCGATGTCGGCGGCACGTCGGCCGATATCGGCGTCGCGCCCGAGGGGCGGATGACCATGAAGCATCTGCTCGACACCAAGATTGGCGATTACCAGGCCATGGTGCCGATGGTCGATATCGACACTATCGGCGCCGGCGGCGGCTCGATCGCTTATGTTGACAAGGGCGGTGTGTTCCGCGTCGGTCCGAAAAGCGCCGGCGCGGTGCCGGGGCCGTGCTGTTACGACCGGGGCGGCACGCTCGCCACCTCGACCGACTGCCAAGCTGTGCTCGGCCGGCTCAACCCGGACAATTTCCTGGGCGGCCGCATGGGCCTCCGCAGCGATCTCTCGCGTAAAGCGATCCAGGACCAATTGTGTGGACCGCTCGGCATGTCCGTTGAGGAAGCCGCGCTCGGCGCGATCAAAATTCTCAATCACAGCATGATCCAGTCGATCGAGATGAACAGCGTGCGCAAGGGCTACGACCCGCGCGAATTCGCGCTGGTGGCGTTCGGCGGTGCGGGTCCGTTGCAAGCGTGCGAACTGGCGCAAGAACTGGCCATCCCGCTCGTGCTCATTCCGCCGAGCCCGGGACTGACATCGGCGCTCGGACTGCTCGCGACCGATCTCAGCTACGATTTTAGCCGGACGCAAATCCAGCTGCTCAGCAAGCCGGATATCGATCGTATTGCCACGGATTTCCGCGATCTCGAGGCTTTGGCCGCCGAGCGCTTGGAAGCCGACGACATCGCGCCCGAGGACCGCATTTTCCTGCGCGTCGCGGAATGCCGCTATCAAGGCCAAGGCTACGAACTGCGTGTCGATGTCACCACCGACCCGAGCGCGCCGGATTTCATTGAGAAGCTGATCGAAGCCTTCCACAAAAGCCACGACCGCGAATACGGCCGGCACTTCACCGACAAGGATGTCGAATTGGTGAACGTGCGCGTGGTCGGCATCGGCAAGATCCCGGCCTTGAAAACCGGTGAATTGGCGTCGGGGTCTGAAGCACCGGACTCGGACGCGCTGACCTCGACGCGCGACGTGATCTTTGAGGACAACGGCAAGCCGCGCACCATGTCGACGCCGATCTACGACCGAACCCGGCTGAAGTGCAACAACCGCATCGCCGGTCCGACAATCATCGAACAGGCGGACACCACGACCGTCGTGCCGCCGGGTTTCGTCGCCGAGGTGGATCGCTTCGGCAATCTTCTGGTCAAGCTGCAATAGAGAGTCCTGCCATGGCCCAGACCCACACCGACCTCACGACCGTCGTTCGCGCATTGCGCGATGCCTATGGCGACGCGTGGAGCTTTGACATTGTCGACCACGACATGAACAACGGCCGCGTCAAGGTGACTGGCCAGCTTCGGGTCAACGGCACCGATGTCCGCGAAGCCGGCAGCGCCAACGGTAATGGTGGTCTGTCGATCGGCGAACAGCTTGAATTCGCGGCGAACGACAGTTTGCGCCGCTGCGCCGAAACCATGCTTGGCCGATCGCTCGCCAATGGCGGTGCGCCAGCGGCCACGCCTGCACCTGCTCCGACGCCCCCACCGCGCCCGGCACCGGCACCCGCGACGACCAAGGCTCCCGAACCCGCGACGCCGCTGAAAGCGGAGCGCGCACCAGCACCGGCTGCCACGCCAAGCGCGGCCCCCACGGTTGCAGCGAAACCGTCGGGTGCGGATCTCGATCCCGTAACCCTCCGCGTGATCGGCGGTGCGTTCAATGCCATCGCTAAGGAAATGGCGCACGTGCTCTACCGGATGTCCTATTCGAGCATCATTCGCGAGTCGGAAGATCTCGGCTGCGGCATCTTCGACAAGGAAGGCAACGAGCTTTGCGAGAGCGACTCAACGCCGATGCATATCGGGTCGCTGCCTTGGTACATCCGCGGCATTTGGAAGCGCCTCGAAGGCAATGTGAACGAAGGCGATGTGATCATTCACAATCACCCCTATTACGGCGCGTCGCACACGCCGGACTTGGCGGTGCTCACACCGATCTTCGAGAACGGCAAGATGCTTGGCTGGGCCGCGTGTACCGCGCACCTGCTCGATGTTGGCGGCGCGGCGCCGGGCATCAATGTTGATGTCGTCGATGTGTTCGCTGAAGCCAAACTGTTCAACGCGGTGAAGCTGTACGATCGAGGCCAGCGCAACGAAGAAATCTGGCAGATCATCCTCGACAATGTGCGCACGCCGGACATGGACAGCTCCGACATCGAGGCGATGATCGCGTCGGTCGAACTGGGCCGCGAACGGTTCCTGAAATTGGTCGGCAAGTATGGTGCGGATGCGGTGATGGGCTCGGCCTATCACTGGATGGACTATTCCGAACGCATGTTGCGCGCCGAGATCGAAAAGGTGCCGGACGGCGAGTATCACGCCGAGGGCTGGCTCGATGACGACGGTAAGAACCGCGACCAGCCGTTGAAGGTCAACGTAACCGTCAAAATCCACGGCAGCGACGTGACCATCGATCTGACCGGGTCCGCGCCCGAGGTCGAAACCGGCTTCAATGTGCCGTTCGAAGGCAGCTTGGTCGTCGCGTGCAACTACATCATCCGGACCTTGCTGCTCGATGAAGTGACGTTCGAAGAATTCATCCCGCAGAACGAAGGCATTTTCCGGCCGATCAAAGTGGTCGCGCCGAAAGGCACGATCTTTAATCCGAACTTCCCGCGCGCCTGCTTCTCGCGCTTTGCGCAAATCCAGCGCGTGGTTGATTGCATCATTCAAGCGCTCGCGCCGGTCATCCCGGAGAAGGCGACCGGCGGCAATTCCGCCTCGCTCTACTTCATTTCCTATTCGGGCTTCGTGCCGGAACGCCAGCAATACTGGATGTATCTGGAGGTCGACGAAGGCAGCTATGGCGGTCGCTTCGGCAAGGACGGCATGGACAGCGTCGACAACCTGGTCGCCAACACGCGCAACAATCCGGTCGAAGAACTGGATATGCATTATCCGCTGCGCAACGAACGCTACGAACTGCGGCCCGATCCGCCGGCGGCCGGTCAGTGGCGCGGCGGCATCGGCATCGTGCGCGAGAACCGCTTCCTGTCGGAAGGCTACATTTCGTGCGAAGCGGACCGCCATTATGAGCGTCCGGTCGGCGTATTCGGTGGCGAGGAAGGCTATACCGGCAAGCTAATCAAGAACCCCGACACGCCGAACGAGGAATCGTGGCCGTCGAAAATTACCGGCGCGAAGATGGCCGAAGGCGATCTGATGCGCATTGTCGGTCCGTCCGGCGGTGGCTACGGCGATCCGAAAGCGCGCGATCCGCAGGCCGTGCTCGACGATTATCTAGACGACTACATCACCGCCGACATCGCGCGCGACACCTATGGCGTCGCGATCAACACGACCAATGACACCGTCGACGAGCAGCAAACCCGCCGCTTGCGCGGAGCCTAACCGCGACCGCGACGACCCGACGATGAGCGTGTTCAACATCACCCGGACCCAAACCCTCCCCCATCAAGGGGGAGGACTTATTTTGGGCGACACGTCATCCTGGCTCTCTCCGACCTCATCGACGGTTGGAAAGTCTGCGCGCGTTCGCGAGCCACACACAGTTTCCCTCCCCCTTGATGGGGGAGGGTTAGGGTGGGGGTGGCACTCCGACAGATCCATTAAATCCGTGATCGAGCCGCGCGATGGATAGCCGGTCGGCCGCATTTCTGGAGGTGATGATCGGCCTCGGGGTCATCGGGCTGCTCGCGTTCCTGATTTTGCTCGTCGCGCGTGCCGCGATGCGGCCCGCCGGAGAAGACGGCGCGGTAAAAGCATCACCGGCATGGTGGGGCTTTCTGCTTGCCTTCCTTCTGACGTTGATCATCGCGGTGCTGCTGGCGATTCAGTTCGCGCCATTCGGCGCGGACGAAGTCGTCGAAGAAGCGACGGAAGCCGCGCCCGCCGAAGCGTCTGAAACGCAGCCGGCTGAAGCTGCTGAGACCGCGGTAGCAGCAGAAGCGGGCGAAGACGCAACTCCACCACCCGAGGACGGTGAGACTGCCTCCGAGCCCACGGCGGAAGAAACGCCGGCGGCCGAGGGAGCCGCGGCTCCACCCGAAACGGCGGACACGCCGACCGAACAGGCGGGCGCCGCACCCGCGGCGGAAGAAGAGGCGGCCGCTGCGCCTGAGGCCGAGACCGGGGACGCGGCATCATCCGAAGACATCGCCGAGGATGCCGCCCCGGCCGAGCCCACCGGTCCACCCGATTGGCGCTTAGACGGTCGCGGCCAGGCGTTCTACATCGTCATGCTGATCGTCGGCGGTTTGGCGCTGCTCGGATTCTTGATCGTTTT
>JANQOH010000339.1 GCA_028289725.1 Alphaproteobacteria bacterium | reverse complement strand
CCTAACGCATCGATCAAGGATCCGGGCGGGACCGCGACGCCCTTATTGTGTGCGACCCTCACCTTTCCCATCGCGATATTGCTGGTCGCCATGTCGAGGACCATGGCCGGCGTGTCCTTTGTTGCCGGAACGGCGGTGCAGTAGGGGTTGGTGATATAGCGCGCGTCGCTGCCGCCAAACGGCGCGACGATCGGCCGGTATCCGGTTGAATTGACGTAATGCATCGAGACCATGCCGGCTTCGGCGCATTGCTCGCCCCAACTGCCGATGCGTCCCAAATGGTGGCTGCGACGCAATGCCAGAACCGCCACGCCCAATTCGCGCGCCCGCGCGATACCAAGGCTCATGGCCTCTTCACCGATCACCTGGCCATAGCCGACATTGCCATCGAGTTGCAGGATGGCACCGGCGTCGGACGTGACCTCGACGTGCTCATTGGGTTTCAACAGGCCGTCAACGACGTTCGTCATGTAGGCCGGCATCATGCCGACGCCATGGCTGTCATGGCCGGAGAGATTGGCCATCACAAGGTTGTCGGCGACCAACTTGGCTTCGCGTTCGTCGGAGCCGGCATGAGCGCACATGGCATGGACGACTGCGCCCAGCTTTTCCGCGTCGATCTTCATTCGATTTCCCTGCAAGCCGTGATGTGATTGCCGGACCAACCTGGCCCCGACCATTCCGGCGATCGAAGATACCGTAAAAGGAAGAAGGCGCCGGAGGGCGCCTCAATCTCGGTAATTAGACGGGTCGAAGCCCAATTTTTCAAGCGTGGACGACCAGTATTGCACGCTGCCAAGGCGTGCCTGCTTGTTGGCCAGCATTTCTTCGATCGTGCGCCGCCAGCTCGCCGCCATATCGACTGCGACACTGCAACCCAATTCATCGCCGTCGTACGGCGCGATCGGTGTGCGAAGCAGCTCATCGGATCCTCCAACGATCGTGACATCGATGGCATCATTTTCCAGGGCCGAACGCACCAAGTTGGTCGCTTGGGGGTCCATGCCACCGGTCGGCGATAGCAGCGCCGAGGTTTCGCTGAAGGTTTCCAACGCCGCCTTGAATATCCGCCCCGCGCCGTGCGGGTTGCCGAGCGATGCGACGGCCCGGGACGCGCGGGCGCGCTTGGGCGATTTCCAAGGGCCAATACGCAGGCCCGGAATATGAGCTATGGCAAGTTGGGGTGACGGCTCGGGCAAAGTTGGAACCGTGGCCGGGTCGCCGGCCGCCTCAACGAATTTGGTCAGGAGGCGATGCGCTTGGCTGTATCCGTTGGCCATCGCCACATAGACGAACCAATTGGTCACCGCGCGCCGTTCGCCCTCATCAGGGATTGTGTCAGCCAGTGCGTCTTGGATGGCGTAGTGCTGGGCGTTGGCTTCGGTTCGGCTACGTGCCGCGCCGCTAATGGCGGCTTCAACCTTGGCCACGAACGCAGGATTGAGCGCGCGGACAGCTTCGATGACGCTCAATTGCGTCTCGACTTGGCTCATCAGATTGTTGAAGTGGTCCGCCGGATCGTTCTGCGATACCGGGGTCTCGACCACGTCAATGCTGGTCATGGTCTGTCAAAAATCAGCTGATACCGGTCAAAATTGGTGCGCGCGAACCAGCGCTATGCCTGACAGAAAAATGTGCCGATGCACTCGAAAGGCGAGTCGCTGATGCCACAATATCAATCAAGAAATGGCTGATTTCCGCCAAATATCCGGCGAACAGAGAAATTGTGCCGGGTTGCCGCGTCGCGACGCTGGGAAAACCGTTACGGGAGCGCGTTGTATTCGGTGAGCGCCTGAACCAACCATTCTTGGGTCAATCCCAAGTCATAGGCGCGGCGGAAATCCGCCACGGCTTCGTCGGTCCGGCCGAGCTGCTCATATGCACCGCCGCGATTGGCGAAGGTCAGCGCATAATCTGGATCCAGAAACGCGGCTTCGTCATAGTCCGCGATCGCTCGTTCGAACTCTCCGGCCTCGTGGTAAATCACGCCGCGGCTGACATAGGCCAATGTGTAAGCTGGGTCTAAGCCGATGGCCGTGTTGTAGTCGTTCAAGGCTTCCACATTGTTGGACGCGGCGTGATAGGCGTTGCCGCGGCTTCGGAACACGCGGGCCAAACTACGCTGATTGAGCTCACCGGACATGATGGCATTTGAATAGTTTTCGATTGCGAGGACCGGATTGCCGGCCTGCTCCGCATCGTAGCCGGCTTGCCAATCGCGCAATGCGTCAGCGTGAACGGGCTGCGACGCGATGACCGCGAGCAGAAATGCCGACGCGGCAGCGGCGGCGCGCCAAACGCGATTTATTGACTCGAACATGGTGCGGATAGACCCTTCGTCACCCTTGTCCCCTCGCCGGGACAATGACACGACACTGGCATCCGGTTCAATGCGGAGGACCTTAGTTCCATGTCTGACGATCGCTCAGTATCAATCGAACTCCTGGATCAAATCCAAGACGCGTTCAATCGCCATGATGTCGCGGCCATTCTGTCCTATTTCGACGAGGACTGCGAATGGCTTATGGCGCGCGGACCCGAGGACCGAGTCGGCCGCCGCTGTGTCGGCAAACAAGCGATCGGCGATGTGCTATCCGCGCGCTTCGAGGTGATCCGCGATATGCGCTGGGATGACATGCGTCATTGGATTTCCGGCGATCGCGCGACGTCGGAATGGATCGTCCGAGGCACCTTGCCGGATGGATCGCGCCTCGATCTTCTCGGATGCGACCTGTGGCGTTTTCGCAACGGTAAAGTGACCCGAAAAGACACGTATTGGAAATCCGTTGAGCCGGAATAGTGCGAATCGCCGAATCAATTCTTTCGGGCGCTCCGCCAAGCATCCCACGCGACGACGAACGCACGCGCATTTTTTTCGATTTCCGACACCGGCATGTCCGGTTTGAACAAAGCGGAGCCTAAGCCGAATCCCGTGGCGCCGGCATCGAGATAAGGCGCCATCGTGTCCGGCGAGATGCCTCCGACCGGAAACAAGGATGTCTCTCGGGGGAGAACCGCGCGCCACGCCTTTAGCACTGCGGGTGGCAGGCCTTCGGCGGGGAAGAGCTTTAGTCCCGCGGCGCCGGCGCTCAAGGCCGCAAAGGCTTCCGTCGGCGTGGCCACTCCTGGAACACAGGTCAAGTCGCGGGCCACGGCCTCGGTGATGACCGACGTATCCGAGTGCGGCATCACAATGAGGTCGCCGCCGCGCTCTTGAACCTGCCGAACTTGAGCCGGTTCCAGGACCGTACCGGCGCCGATCATGACGTCCGCGCCAAATTCCTGTGCCAGCAGGTCAATCGTTTTGAACGGGTCGGGAGAATTGAGCGGCACTTCGATTACGCGAAAGCCGGCTTCGATCAAAACCGACGCAACCGGCACCGCCATCTCGGTTTGCAGGCCGCGTAAAATGGCGATCAGCGGCAGGTCTTGGATCAATTCGTCAAATCGCGTCATGGATTGGCTCACAATAATCCGGCCGCCTTGGCAATGGCGTAATGACCCTTCGCCGCTGCGTCGTCCGGGCCGACACGGGTTTCAAGTCCAAATTGTCCGAGTGCAACTGTATAGAGTGCGGTTAATTCTTGTGTGCCCAGGATGGTGACGTGTGCAAATGCCGATGTGTCGCCCAGGCACGCGAGTGCTTCACGAATTTCGCAGCCGATCAGGAGCCCGGACAAAAAGGCGTGTGCGCCGTTTGCCGGGACTGACCCAAAGAGTCCCTGTGCGCGCGTTCCAAACAGTCTCTTGAGAAGTCCGCCGGCCGGTTTGTCCGAGCGCCGTCCGTACGCCACGCCCTGGACGAAAGCCGCCTCGTCATGATCCTCACTCGCCATCATGCGCCCAAGGATCGAGTGTTTGGACAGGAGCGCGAAAAGTTCGCCCGTCATGAACGTCGCGAAATGCATGACTTGGCCACCTTCGGTCAGCGCCCATTTGCTGTGCGTGCCGGGCAGCACGACCAGCCCACGTTCATCACCATCTGCCGCCGCACCGACAATTTGCGTTTCTTCGCCGCGCATCACGTCGGGAACACCATCCGCTCCGACAACCGATAGTCCGGTTACGAAATGGATCGATCGACCGTCGTTCAGCGTATGGCAATGCAGCGCTGCGGCGAGACCCTCGCCGCCTGCTGGACATGAGACGTAGGGCAGCTCGATCCAGCCTTGGCGGCTGGTAATCATGCCGGAGAGGATGACGGGATGCGATGTCGCCGATAGCCAGTCGCCGACGACTCGATGGAACGTCGCCTCGAAGTCATTGTTCGCGACCGTCAGGATTCCGTCATTGGACGCGCGCGTTTCAAGGACGGCGCCGTCATCGGCGATACGATAGGCGCGCAATGACGACGTACCCCAATCAAGTCCAATTAAAGTTGTCATGCTGTCGCGCGCCGAGACCGCGTTAGCGAGAGCGCCGCGGAGCGGGAAATGTGCGCGGCGTCACAAAGCCGAGGAAAAACGTGTCTCATGTGATCCGGATTACTTGGGAGAACCGCAACTTGACGGCAAATCTTGACCTATGTGGAACGTCAAGACAGCCAGCATCGCGGTGATCATCTGCGCGATCCTGCTATTCTACAATATCGACCGCATCAATGCTCTGATTTGGTAGCGGCCGCCGCATTCCCGGACCGGCTTGCGGGATAGCTTAAGTGGCGGCAAAATGCGCGCCCACGCCGCATCCGTTTGGACGATCCCACATGACGATCTCAAAGATTGCTTGCGATCACTATCGCATTCCCTTGCCCGTGACCTTATCCGACGCGACTCATGGCGACATGACGCATTTCGACCTGATCACCGTGCGCATTACCGATGCAGACGGTGTGGAAGGTCTCGGATACACCTACACAGTCGGCAGCGGCGCGCGCGCAATCCGCAGTTTGATCGCCGATAATTTAAGTCCGCTGCTCCAGGGCGCCGATGAAACGCTCATCGAAGCCTTGTGGGAGCGTATGTGGTGGAGCATGCATTTCGTCGGACGTGGTGGCATGGCGGCCTTCGCCATCGCGGCGGTCGACATTGCGCTTTGGGATCTGAAAGCACGTCAAGCGAACATGCCGCTATGGCGGATGTTGGGTGGCTACGACGCAAAAGTGCGTGCCTACGCCGGTGGCATCGATTTGCAGTTTCCGCTCGAGAAATTGCTCGATCAAACCCGCGATAATCTGGCCAAGGGTTTTCGCGCGATCAAAATGAAGGTCGGCCGCGATGTTTTGAGCGAAGACGTCGCGCGCGTCGCCGCGATGCGCGACTTGTTGGGCGATGACTTTCCGTTGATGGTCGACGCCAATATGCGTTGGACCAATGATCAAGCCGTCGAGGCAGCGCTGGCCCTTGCCGACCTGAGGCCCTATTGGATCGAGGAGCCCATGGTGCCGGAGGACATTGCCGGCTTCGCGCGGCTTCGTCAGCTTTCGCCAGCGCCGATCGCGACCGGAGAGAATTTCCATTCCTTGAGTGAGTTCCAAGCGATGATCAGCGCCGGCGGCGTATCGTTCCCGGAACCGGATGTCGCGACCTGCGGCGGCGTCACTGTGTGGATGAAAGTCGCCAAGCTCGCGGAAAGCTACAACCTGCCGGTCACCTCGCATGGCGTGCACGACCTGCACGTCCAATTGCTCGCCGCGGTGCCCAACGCGTCATACCTGGAAGTCCATGGGTTCGGATTGGAAACCTTCATGGCCGATCCGCTGACCGTATCAGAAGGCTTCGCGACCGCGCCCGACCGTCCGGGTCACGGTGTGTCTTTGGATTGGGATCGCCTGGCGGCCTTGCGCGCCTAAGTCTCCGGCCGTGGTTCAGAGCGGCCAGACCCAAGCAATCATCGGGACAGAGACCGCGACAATCACCGCTTCGAGCGGCAATCCCATGCGCCAATAGTCGCCAAACCGGTAGCCGCCCGGCCCCATCACCAACGTGTTCGATTGGTGGCCGATCGGCGTTAGGAACGCGCACGACGCGCCGACAGCGACAGCCATCAGGAACGCGTCGGGATTTACCGACAAACTGTTGGCGATGCCGATCGAAATCGGCGCCATGACCAAAGCAGTCGCGGCGTTGTTGATGATATCGGACAAGAACATGGTCAGGATCAAGACCGCGGCAAGAACGATCAGGGGCGGCAGTCCGGCACTGATGCCGACAATCGTTTCCGCGACCAGCGTGGTCGCGCCCGTCGTTTCCAGTGCCCGCCCGACCGGGATCATGGCGCCGAGCAGCACGATCACGGGCCAATCGATCTCGCGATAGATTTCGCGCACGGGCAAGATATCGAGCACGACATAGGCGACGATCGCCGCGAGAAACGCCAGAGCGATCGGCACAAGCCCGGAGGCACCAGCAAAGATGGCGAGCGCAAAGACACCAAGCGCGATGCCGACGCGCCGGGGTTGACCGAGCTGCAAACTGCGACCCGCAAGCGGCAGAAGCCCGAGCGCGCTCATCTCCTCGCCGATGCTTTCTTGGTCGCCTTGCAACAGTAAAACATCGCCGGTTCTAAACTTCTGCGATCGCAATCTTTGCCGGATCGGCCGGCCTTGACGCGCGAGGGCGACCAGCGCGACCGCGCCACTGGTGCGCCGACGCAAATAGCGTGCGTCGCGGCCATCGAGCGAGGAGCCGGCCGTCACCACGCCTTCGGCCAGTGTCAGGTCGCCGCGCGTCAAATCCTCGGATGGTGCGGCATTGGGTGACAGGCCGAGTTCAGCAGCCAGTGGCTCCATGGTCTCCGGATCCCCGCGCAGGACAAGGACATCGCCTTGTCTCAAGACACGGCGTGGCGTTGCGAGTGGCCGATCGGACCCGTAGCGCGCCACACCAACGAGATCGATGTCATCGCGCTGAAGCGCCTCGACCTCGCCGAGAACGGCGTCGATCAACGGGCTTTTTTCTTCGACCTTCAATTCGACCAAATAGTCGTCGATCGCGAACAATTGCTGCGGCGGATTTTGTTTCCGGCGTTCCGACGGGATCAACCGCCAGCCAATCAAGACGACGAATACGACGCCGGCCAAAGCGACCACAGCACCAACGGGTCCAAAATCAAAGAACCCGAACGCCGTACCGGTGACGTCGGCGCGATAGGTCGCGATGATGACGTTGGGCGGTGTGCCGATCATCGTCGTCATGCCGCCTAAAATGCTGCCGAACGCGAGTGGCATGAGAAGCAGCGCGGGTGAGCGACCTTGTTCCGAAGCCGTGGCAAGCGCGACCGGCAACATCAAGGCCAAGGCGCCGACATTGTTCATAAAAGCGCTGGCCACGGTCACCACGCCGGTCAACACCGCGATGTGAAGCAAAGGGTGGGTCGTCAGCGGAAGCATCATCGCGGCAAGACGCTCAATGGCGCCGGATTGACGCAGGGCATGACTGATTACAAGAACGGCGGCGACGGTGATGACCGCTGGATGACCGAATCCGTCAAAGGCGTCACGGGCCGGGACCAAGCCGGCCAAGACCACCGCGATCAGCGCCGCAATGGCCACCAAATCGTAGCGATACCGCCCCCAAGCGAATAACACGAGCGCCGCGCCCAGCACGCAAAACGCCGTGATTTGCTCGCCTGTCATGGTGGCTGCATAGCACGCGCATTGGCGGTTGCCCATCGGCAATCTGGGCGTGGACCGCACGCGCCGATGCCATGTACAAGGTCCGGCGCGAGGCGCAGGGGTGCCACGCGGGGAAAGAGAGGCGTCGGGCCAATGACAGGCGCTACGGTGATCGATAGATTGCCGAGCCGCGCGTCCAACGCGCGGGGACGCGCGCCAGTCGTCTAGTCAAACCCGGTCACGATACGCAGAACGGTTTTCCTTGATGTCGAATCTGATGAGCCCCGGGGCCCTTGATGGCCTGAAAGTCCTTGACCTGTCGCGCTTCGTCGCCGGCCCGTTTTGCGCGATGATGCTCGGCGACCTTGGCGCGGACGTCGTCAAGATCGAACGGCGCGATGGCGGTGACGAAGTGCGCCGCGCACCGCCGCAGGTCGGCGGCGAAAGCTTGTTCGTCATGGTGTTCAACAGGAACAAGCGCAGCCTGACGCTCGATCTCAAGCACCCGGACGGACCGGCGCTGCTCAAAGAGCTTGTCGCGGAAGCCGACATACTGATCGAGAACTTCCGTCCCGGCGTCATGGAGCGCTTCGGCTGCGGTTGGGACGAGCTCAAGACCGTCAACGATCGATTGATCATGGCGCGAATTTCAGGCTACGGCCAAGACGGGCCGCACGCCCGGCGCCCGAGTTTCGATGCCATCGCGCAGGCGGGCAGCGGCCTTATGGAAATGACCGGCGCGACCGACGGCCCGCCGACCTTGGCCGGGACCACGGTGATCGATCACACGACGGGCCTCCATGCGACAGTCGGTGTCTTGTCGGCTTTGCATGCGCGTGAGGCGACCGGCAAGGGCCAATTGGTGGATGTCGCGTTGCTCGACAGCGCATTGTCGCTCTTGATGACCGCGATCCCCGCTTATTCCATGCTCGGCATCAAACACGAGCGGATCGGCAACCGCGATCGTTATGGTGCGCCGTCCAACACGTTCCCGACGGGCGATGGACATTTTGTCCACATCGTGGCCGGCGGCGACGACCGGTTCCGGCGCTTTGCCGCCGCGGTCGGTCTGGAGCACCTGCTCGACGATCCGAAATACGAGACCAACGAAAGCCGATTGGAACACGCGGACGAACTTGAAGCGATGGTTGTGGCATGGACGACCGCTCACAGTTGCGACGAAATCATTGCGGCGATGGAGGAAGCGCGCGTGCCGTGCGGCAAGGTCGCGGACATTGCCGAGGTGATCGAAAATCCGCAGCTACGCCATCGCGGTCAGATTGTTGAAGTCGACCATCCGGTCGCCGGATCGGTGCCGATGCAAGGATTTGTCACCAAACTATCTGAGACACCGGCGGACATCCGCAGACCCGCACCCGCCGCCGGTCAGCACAATGCCGAGATCCTCAATGAGTGGCTCGGATATGATGCGGCGCGTGTGCGCGCCCTAGGTGACGCGCAAATCA
>JANQOH010000329.1 GCA_028289725.1 Alphaproteobacteria bacterium | reverse complement strand
CGCTCCGGGTCCGGTGCTCGTCATCAGCACACCCAGACCGCCGGTCACGCGCGCGTAGGCATCTGCCATGTGCCCGCCGCCGGCTTCGCCGCGCGCCATGACAAACCGAATGGCGTTGCGCCGTCCGATCGCGTCCAGCATGGGAATGTTGTGGACCGAGATGACGCCGAAGGCGGTGTCCACGCCCGCGCCTTGAAGGAATTCAGCGACCAAGTCACCGACCTTAATTGTTTCCGTCATCGCCTCGCCCGATCGCAGAAAGTGCTTCAGACCACATGTTAGAGGCCGATTTGAACCGCTAACAGTGCAGGGGAGCTGCATCTGCCATGCGCCTGCCATCGGTGCCGGACCATGACATAATGGCGAGCGCACGACCTTGACCGGACGGAGGGGACACGACCTTGGCACAGAAGAATGGCGGTACCCCCCCGCGCGCACTCATCATCGGTGGTTCAATGGCCGGTTTGTTTACGGCCTTGTTGCTGCGCAAACGCGGCTGGCGGGTCGATGTTTACGAGCGGTCGAGCGATGAGCTGGCGAGTCGCGGCGCAGGCATCGCGACCCATCCTGAAATGATGGTGGCGCTGGACAAAGCCGGTGTCGGCCGCGACGGGCTTGGCGTCCAGCTTGATGGCCGGCGCACGTTCGACAAGACCGGCGCCGTCCTCGACGAGAATGCGATGCCCCAGGTCACCACCTCATGGGACATGCTTTATATCCGGCTCATGTCCGGTCTGCCGTCGGACGCGTACCATACGGGTGTCCGGTTCACCCGCGCGGAACAAGATGGCGGGACGGTCACGGCGGTCTTCGAGGACGGCACACGCGAAACAGGCGATTTGCTGATTGGCGCCGACGGCGTGCGCTCGACGGTTCGCAATCAAATGCTGCCCGACGTCTCGCCGCGCTATGCGGGTTACGTCGCCTGGCGCGGCATGGTCTTGGCGACTGCTGCGAGTGATGGGACGCGCGACGCCCTCTTGGGGCGGATTTCGTTTTCGCTGCCGCTCGGCGAGCAATTCCTTTGCTACCCCGTTGCGGGCGAGGGCGGCACTTTGGCGGCTGATCAACTCAGGCTGAACTGGGTGTGGTACCGGCAGGCGAGTAGCGATCCGGAGTTCGAGGCGCTGTTCACGGATTCCGACGGCAACCGCCACGACGTTTCGATGCCGCCCAATCGGGTTCATCCGAATGTCGTCGCGGCGATGCGCGAGGATGCGCCGAAGAACCTTCCACCGCATTACTGCGAACTGATTACCTTGACCGATCAGCCATTCCTGCAGGCGATTTACGATTTGGAATCGCCCGACATCGCGTTTGGTCGGATCGCGATTTTGGGTGACGCAGCCTTTGTTGCGCGCCCGCACACCGGATTTGGCGTCACGAAAGCGTCCGGCGACGCGGTGGCATTGGCGGAAGCGCTCGATGCCGCCGGGGGCGATATCGACGCGGCCCTGAAAGCGTGGCGCGATATTCGGGTGCCATTCGGGCATACGATGGTCGAACGCGGCCGGACGCTTGGAAAGCTGCTCGACACCGTTCGGGAGGGGGTGATCAATGACCCCTTCGGCACGGAGCGGACAACAGTGGCCGCGGTGATGTCGGAAACCGCGATTTCGGCGGACATGATCGAGTAGCGGCAAGCTGGCGATATGCTGCGCCTAGCGCTGGCCGCTATTCGGACCCGGTCCGTTGCGCTATCATCAAGCCAAACAAGAACCTTATCGGGCGGATTTCAGGGGGAGGACCTGGTATGCAACAGCGGCGTATTTTCGGGGGAACGCGGCGCTTTTTCTTCGGGGCGATGTTGGCGGCGTTCGCCTTGGTCAGCATCGGTCCGGCGGTGCAGGCCGAGGACGATCCGATCCGCATCGGCTTTGGCATGGCGCTCACCGGCGCGCTCGCGGGCGCCGGAAAAGCGGCTCTGATTTCAATCGAAATTTGGCGCGACGACATCAATGCGGCGGGCGGATTGCTCGGCCGGCCGGTCGAGCTCGTGTTTTACGACGATCAGACGAACCCCGCCAAAGTCCCGGGCATCTACACCAAACTGATCAACATCGATCGTGTCGATCTGATCGTATCGGGCTACGGCTCGGCGACGATCACGCCGGCGATTCCGATCGCCATGAACTACGACATGGTCTTCATGTCGCTGTTCGGGTTGGCGTCGAATGAGGAGTTTGGCTACGACCGCTATTTCCAGATCTTGCCGGCCGGTCCCGAACCCCGGATCGAATGGTCGAGGGGCTTTTTCGAGGTCGCGATGCGCGCCGATCCAAAGCCGACCACAGTCGCGCTGGTTGGCGCTGATGCGGAGTTTCCGCGCAACGCGCTGATTGGCGCGCGCGCGAACGCCGAGGCGGCGGGACTCGAAATCGTTTATGACGAGACCTATCCGCCGACCACGGTCGATTTCTCGCCGGTCATTCGCAAAATTCAATCGGTCAATCCGGACGTGGTTTATGTCGCGTCCTATCCGCCGGATTCCGCCGGCATCGTTCGATCGGTAACCGAGCTTGGGCTAGAGGCCAAGCTGTTTGGCGGCGGCATGGTCGGCGTTCAATTCGCGTCCTTAATGGAAGCGCTCGGCCCGCAACTAAACGGCATCGTCAATTACGATTTCTGGGTTCCCGAACCGACGCTCAATTTCCCGGGCATCAACGCGTTCTTGGAGAAGTATCAAGCCATCGCCGAAGACGCCGGCGTGGATCCGTTGGGCTATTACCTGCCGCCGTTTGCCTACGCCAACATGCAAATCCTCGCGGAAGCCGTCGAGGCGACTGGCGGTTTGGATCAGGATCAAATCGCTGACTACATCCGCTCCAACGAATTTGAGACTGTCGTCGGCGACGTAAGCTTCGGGGCCAACGGTGAGTGGGCGAAATCGCGCATGCTGATGGTCCAGTATCAAGGCATCGAGGATCAGAGCCTCGAGCAGTTCACGGAAGCCGGAACGCGCGTCGTTTTGTATCCGGAAGACTGGCAGTCCGGCAAACTGATCGCACCCTATTCGGACGCTAAGTGAGACCGGACCGCTAGCGGCGTTGGCGGGTAAGTTTGGAAAGTCTTCCTGACGCACTTGTTTCCGGGCTTATGCTCGGCGGCTTCTATGCGTCGGTGGCGCTTGGGCTGACGTTGGTATTCGGGCTGCTCAACATCGTCAACATCGCGCATCCGGCTTTTGTCGTTCTGGGCTCGTTCTTGGTTTACGCCGCGAACGCACAATGGGGCGTCGATCCGATCGCTATGGGCGTGATCTTGACGCCGTTGTTTTTCCTGCTCGGCATGGCGACCTACAGCGTCTATCACGCGAGCTTCGAAAAGCGGGACAATGAATCCTTGCGCGGTCTCGCGTTTTTTTTCGGCCTTATGTTCATCATCGAGGTCGGTCTGATCCTGCAGTATGGCGTGGATTACCGCCTGGTGAACGCCCCGTACATCGGCAAAGTTATCAATTTGGGGTCGGTGACATTGCCGCTACGTATGCTCGTGCCGTTCTGCGTGGCGCTCGTTATGGCACTTGGCATTTTTTTGTTTTTGTCGCGCACGTATCTCGGCCGCGCCATTCGGGCCGTCGCGCAAGATCAACTCGCTTTGCAATTGGTGGCTGCTGATCCGGTGCGGATCAAGCGGATCGCCTTCGGCATTGCTATCGCGACCGCGTGTGTCGCGGGCGCGCTGCTGATCGTCATCAATCCGGTCGAACCGGCGGCCGGCCGCGTCTACATCGGGCGGATCTTTGCCATCGTTGTGCTCGGCGGCATGGGCAGCGTCCGCGGTACAGTCGCCGCCGCGATCGTTCTTGGAATCGTTGAGAGCGTCACCTCCACGATCTACAGCCCGTCTTGGGCACCCGCCGTCGCCTTTGGCTTTTTGTTGTTCGCTTTGGCCGTGCGTCCCGCCGGACTTTTGAGGCGCTAGGCGTGTCGCACCGGACGTTCTTTTTCGTCGTTCTCGGTCTGGTACTGGTCAGCTTGGGTCTGACGAAGGCGATCGAGAACGAATATTATTTCTTCGCAGGCTATGTAATTCTGCAATACATCGTTCTTGCGACCGCGTGGAACATCCTTGGCGGTTTCACGGGCTACGTGAATTTCGGCAGCGCGGGATTTTTCGCGGCTGGCGCCTACACGACGGTGGCGGTCGTCAAATGGGTCGACCTGCCGTTACTCGCCCTCATCCCCTTGTCCGGCATCGTGTGCGGTCTCATCGGGCTCGCCACTGGTTATCTGACATTGCGGCTGCGCGGCGTTTATTTCGCGATCGCGACGCTGGCGCTCGCCATCGTCCTCGAAACCATCATCGCCAATTGGGAGCATGTCGGCGGCGCGGCCGGAGCGTTCGTCATCCGTCCGAAGGAAGTGATGTTCTTCGACAGCTATGTCGAATTTTTGTTTTGGACCATGTCGCTTCTCGCCGCGATCGCGGTGTTCGCCGCACGTTACATCCAACACTCGCGTTTCGGGCGCGGTTTGGCGGCGATCCGAGACGATGAAGGTGTCGCCGAAAGCATGGGCGTGCCGACGCTGAAATTGAAGCTGATGTCGACCACGATCAGCGGCGCGTTGATGGGGTTGGCCGGGGCGCCTTTCGTTTATTACGTCACCTATATTGACCCGCCGTCAGCCTTTAATTTGGAATATGCGGTTAACGCGGTCGCCATGCCGATGATCGGCGGGCCGACCAGTTGGCTGGGACCTGTGATCGGCGCCGTGCTGCTCGGCGGTGCGCAACAGATTGCCACGGTGACCATTTCATCGGAGCTCAATCTGCTGATCGTCGGCATCATGCTGGTGGTCTTCGTGATCGTTGCGCCGGACGGGATTGTCGGGCTGGTCCGGCGGTTGTTTTCGAAGGACCCGCGGGCATGAGCGACACGTTGCTCGAGGTGCGCGAGATCACCAAACGCTTCGGCGGCTTTGTCGCGCTGAACCAAGTTTCGCTTGTCGTCGCGCGCGGCGAGCGCTTAGGCCTAATCGGCCCGAACGGATCAGGCAAAACAACGTTGATCAATTGCATTGCGGGCGCGCTGCCGACCGATGGCGGCTCAATTCATTTCGATGGATTTGACATCAGTGGACGTGCGGCGCATCAGCGCGCGCGATTGGGCATTGCGCGGAGCTTTCAAATCCCGCGCCCGTTCCACAGCATGTCCAACGTCGAGAATCTCGTTATTCCGCTGGAATATGCCGCCGGCGACCGGCATGGCGGCAATGTCGACGCCGAGGCGCGGGAAATTTTGGCGCGCGTTGGACTATCGGATCGGGCGGACAAAAGTTGTTCCGGTCTCACGCAAGTCGACATGCGACGGTTGGAATTGGCCCGGGCCTTGGCGGCGCGCCCCACTTTGTTGATCGTCGATGAGGTGATGGCGGGTCTTGCGCATGCCGAGGTCGATGAAATCTTGGCGATCCTGCAGGAGATTAACGACCAAGGCATCACGATCGTGATGATCGAGCACATTATGCGCGCGGTGATGGGATTTTCGCAGCGGATCGCGGTTCTGGATGCCGGTGAAAAGATTGCGGACGGCGATCCGGAGTCGGTCGTCGGCGATCCGCGGGTCGAAAGGGCGTACCTTGGCGAATAGTCTGCACATCGAGAATGTCGTGGCCGGCTATGGGGCCGCGCGCGTGCTCGATGGCGTCTCGATCTCGGTGTCGGCGGGCGAAACCGTCGGCCTGCTCGGCACCAACGGCAATGGCAAGAGCACCTTGATCAAATGCATCATGGGCATGGTGCAGCCGACCGCCGGCACGATCCGCGTCGAAGACGATGGCCGGTCGGTGGACTTGGTGGGACAAACGCCGGAGCAAGTCGTCGAAAGCGGCATTGTTCTCGTGCCCGAAGGCCGACGGTTGTTTCCTGATCTGACGGTCGGTGAAAATATGATGCTAGGCGCCTATCGGCGCACCGCGCGCGCGGATGTCGAACGAAATCGCGCGCTGTGCTTTGACGCCTTCCCGGTCTTGAAAGAACGCCAGAACCAACTCGCCGGCAGCATGAGCGGCGGCGAACAACAGATGCTGGCGATCGCCCGCGCGCTGATGTCCTCACCGAAAATCCTGATTGTCGACGAACCGTCAGTCGGGTTAGCGCCGATTCTCGTCGGCCGAATGATGACCAAGATTAAGGAGCTAAAGGACCAATACGGTTTAACGGTGTTGATGGCGGAGCAGAACTTTCATCAGGCCTCGCGCATCGTCGACCGAGCTTACGTCATTGTCGGCGGCCGTATCGCGTTCGAAGGCAAAAGCGCGGAAGAGCTCCGAAACAATGAGCTCGTGAAGCAGTATTATCTAGGCGGTGAGGCGTAGCGGCAGCAGCGGATCTACAGAAGCGCGGCCGTTATCTCGCGCCATTCCTGCTTCAAATCGGCCGTTGCGTGGGGCTTGTGCGCACGCCGGTACCAATAGCCAGCATTGCCTTCGTCGCCTTCGACGCGATGGAGGTACGCGTGCACCCAGGCGCCGATTTCGTCATCCTGCGCCTGCGCGGCTTCGTGCGCCGCGTGCCAATCACCCTTGGCTTCGAACCAAAGCGCTTGGAGGGCAAGGTTCAGGCCGTCAGGCGGCGCGTCTAGCGCTAGCGATTGCTCGAAATCCTCGATCTTCATGACCATGGTCCGTCTCTCCCTCGGTCAGGTAGGATTATACAGACCGGCGCGGCGGCAATCGAGGAAGCTTGAAATGGACTACAAAATTGAGTGTCTTGTGGACGCCAAATGCATGCTCGGCGAGAGCCCGGTGTGGGACGACCGGCGGAACCGCTTGCTTTGGGCCGATATTGACGGCGCGGCGATCCACAGCTTCGATTTCGACAGCGGTGAGACGCACAAATGGTCGCTGCCGGACCGTGTCGGCTCTTTCGGCCTCTGCGAGAGCCCATGGTTCGTCGTGGCGCTCCCGGACGGCGTTTACCTGTTTGACCCCGAGGACGGCGACCTGGAGCGGCTTGTGGATCCGGAGCCGGAGCGTCCGACCAATCGCCTCAACGACGGCAAAGTCGGACCGGACGGCGCGTTTTGGGTCGGCAGCATGGACGATCGCCCGGAGAAAGAACCGGTCGCGGCGCTCTACCGCGTCACCGCCGGCCGCCGCGCCGACAAAGTGGTCGATGGACTGATCATATCGAACGGCTTGGCGTGGTCGGCAGATGGCCGCACGATGTTTCACAGCGATTCCACCGCCGCCTGGATCGATCGCCATGATTTCGATCCGGAAACCGGCGAGACCTCGAACCGCACGCGCATCGCTGAGCTGACGAACGAGCAAGGCCGTCCAGACGGGGCCGCGGTCGACATGAACGGCGACTATTGGAGCTGTGGCGTGTCAGCCGGCGTGCTCAATCGCTTCGACCGTGACGGCGACATTCTGGAAACGATCCCGCTGCCGGTGCCGCGCCCGACCATGTGCTGTTTCGGCGGGCCGGACATGAAATCGCTGTTCATCACCAGCCTGCGCGTCAATGTTCCGCAAGAGGTCTTGGACCGTCATCCTTGGACCGGCGGTATCTTGACGATGCGGACTGATGTGGCCGGCGCCCCGGTTCATCGTTTCAAGGCATAGACCTCGGAAAACTCAAAGGCTTCAGAATGACCAAAATATTGCTCACCGGTGCGTCGGGAAATCTCGGCCGTGTGTTGACAAAAGGTTTGCATGATAAGGGATACGATTTGCGGCTTACCGATATTGCGCCCCACGACAGCGTGCCGGACGGCGTCGAATTCATTCAGGCGGACACTGCGGACAAAGATGCGATGCTCGCGGCGTGCAAGGGCATGGATGGCATTGCACATTTCGGCGCAATCGCGGCCGAAAGCAATTTCGAAGACATTCTGGAGTCGAACATTCGCGGCACGTACCACATTTACGAAGGCGCCCGGTTAAATGGCGCGCGCGTCGTTCTCGCGACGACCAATCACACGATCGGCTTCCATGAACGGACAGAGCATCTGACGGAAGATTGTCATTACCGCCCGGATACCTACTACGGTCTCAGCAAAGCCTACGGCGAACTGCTCGGCCGCTATTACTGGGACAAGCACGGCGTCGAAAGTGCGCTGCTCCGGATCGGTTCGTGCTTCGAGAAACCGACCGAGGTGCGGCAACTCAGCACATGGCTCAGCTTCAGAGACTTGGTTCAGCTCGTCGACCGCTGTTTCGCCGCACCGGACTTAGAATGCTCGACCTTTTGGGGGGTATCGGCGAACGACCGCGCGTGGTGGTCGGATCATGCGCGCGAATTGATCGGCTATGAACCGCAAGACAATGCGGAAGCCTTCAAGGACGACGTACCGCCGGTAGCGGCCGACGCTGATCCGACGACCGAGCGATATCAGGGGGGCGCGTTCACCAGCGACGGCTATTCGCGGGTCGAACCATCCCCGGGGGACCTGTTCCGGAAGGCGCTTTAGTCCTTCACGAATGGGTTGGTGCGGCGTTCTTCGCCGAAGGTCGAAAGTGGGCCGTGGCCAGGGATAAATGTCGTGTCGTCGCCGAGGGGCCATAGTTTTTCTCGGATCGACGTGAGCAAGGTCTCATGATCGCCGCGGGGAAAGTCGGTGCGGCCGATCGAACCCCTGAACAGCACGTCGCCAACCGAGGCTAATTTCGCGTCCGGGTGATGAAACACCACATGCCCGGGCGTGTGCCCCGGGCAGTGGTAAACGTTGAGCGTGATGTTGCCGAACTGCGCCTGGTCGCCGTCATGCAGCCAACGGTCAGGAGTGAAGGTGCGGGCGCCCGCGAAGCCAAATTTCTCGCTTTGCTCGTCCATTTGGTCGATCCAGAACGCATCCTCTTCGTGCGGACCTTCGACCGGCAGGCCGGTACGTTCAGCCAATTCCGCCGTGCCGCCCGCATGATCCAGATGGCCGTGCGTGATCAGAATCTTTTCCAGCGTCACGCCGTGCTCCTCGGCCGTCGCGATCAACCGGTCGACTTCGCCGCCCGGATCCACCACCGCACCCTTCATGGTCTCCGCGCAAATGAGGATCGTGCAGTTCTGTTGAAACGGCGTGACCGGAACGATCGCCGCCTTGAGCGGACTGTCCATGAGGGTGATTCTCCGAGACGTTGGATGCGCCGCCCTTATAAGGTGGCGGCCGCGACGCCGCAAACCGCCGAGTTGACTCTTTATGCGCGGCGGCCACAGCATACAGACATGATCGGAACGTCAACGCGCGGTTGGAAGGAGCGAACGGCATGCCTGGACTGAAATATGGCGCCTTGTTAACGGCGGCTTTGCTTTTCGCCCATAGCGCGCTCGCCGATACTGAGATTCGCATCAGTTCCTGGGTCGCGCCGAAGCATCCCGTCAATTACGGCGGCTACGAGCCGTTCATGGAAGCCGTCGAAAAGGCGAGCGGCGGCGAGATCAGTTTTCGATTGTTTATGGGTGGCGCGCTCTTGAGCGCCAAGGCCACGATGCCGGGCATCCGAGATGGCTTGGCGGACACCGGTGTGATTGCCTTGACGTACCATCCTGCGGAATTTCCGCACGCACAATTGATCGCGGACTTGGCGATGCTGAGCGACAACCACGTTGCAACGGCCGCCGCCGTCACGGAATTTAATCTGTTGCACTGCCAACCATGTCTCGACGAATTCAGCGCACAGGATATTGTCTACACCGGAACATACGCGACCGAACCCTACGTGATTATCGGCAGCCGCAAAATCCAAAGTCCGGAGGATTTGGTTGGTGCGCGCATCCGTACGCCCGGCAGCGTCTGGGATCGATGGGCCGAGGATGTTGGCGGTGTTCCGGTGAACATCCCGTCGTCCGATATGTACGAAAGCCTGGAGCGCGGTATTACCGATGTGGTTCTGCAACCGATCGCGGCGCTTCGGTCTTACAGTCTCTGGGATGTCGCGGAGCACGCGACATTGCTTGACCTCGGCACCTATCATTCGCTCTCGCTGCTCGGCTTTAGCACCTACACGTGGCAGGATCTATCGGTCGAGGAGCGCACGTTGTTGCTTGACCACACGGCGCTCGGATTGGTCGGCGTGTCGGTCGCCTACACCGAACTCGACGAACAAGTGGTCGCGGACGCCGTCGGCAGCAAGATTGAGATTATCGAGCCGACCGATTCGCTCCTCGCGGACAAATCACGCTTTGTCGAGGCGGATTTGCTGCGAATTACCGAGATCGCGCGCGATCAGCACGGCATCGCCGAGCCGGAAGCGATCATCGAGGCCTACAAGGCGCTTCTGGAAAAATGGCAAGGCATCATGGCGCCAATTTCAGACGATCCCGACGCGATGATCGCGGCGATCAACGCGGAAATTTTCGACAAGATCGATCCCGCGACCTTCGGCATGTAGCGCCGCGTCAATCCAGCAAGCCTGGAAGCGCGAGCGAAATCGCAGGGAACGCGATTAGGAGCGAGAGCGTCACCAAATCAGCGGCGACGAACCAGCCGATACCCCGGAAAATCGTTGTCGTCGCGATGTCGGTCACGGCGCTGCGAATCACGAAGACGTTGAGACCGACCGGCGGCGTGATCAAACCGATCTCCAGATATTTCGTGACCAGGATGCCGAGCCAAATCAAGTTGATGTCGGCGGCATCGGCGATCGGCAGGATAATCGGTAATGTCAATAGCATGATACCGATCGGATCAACGAACATGCCGAGTACGAGATAAGCGAGTGAAAATCCCAACACGAGCAGCAACGTGCTGCCGCCATCCACCGCCAAAGTCTCCGCCAGAAATTCGGGCACGCCCGACAGCGCGAGAAAGCGCGTCAGTAATTGCGCGCCGATCGCGATCACGAAGATCGCCGCGGTGCTCTGCAAGGTCTCACTGACTGCCATCTTGAAAGTTTCGAAGCTTAGAGACCGTTTCAGCAGCGCGACGATGATCGCGAGCAAGGCGCCGACCGCCCCGGCCTCTGTCGGTGTGAACAGTCCGCCGAATAATCCGCCGAACACGCCAACAATCAGCAACAAGACCGGCCAGGTATCGCCGAGCGCGGCGACTTTTTCTCGCAGACCCACTGATGGCACACGGTCCGGGGCGAGGGCGGGGTTCAGTTTGACGCGCGTGATGATCATCACGGAGAACATCACCGCCGTGAGGAGGCCCGGCAGGATGCCGGCGATAAACAGTTTGCTAATCGGCACCTCGGCGAAAATGCCGTAGATCAGCAGGATAATGCTTGGCGGAATCAGCGACCCGATGGTGCCGGCGGCGGCGACCACGCCGGTCGATAATCCGGGGTCGTAGCGATAGCGCCGCATTTCCGGCAGTGCGATGCGCGCCATCGCGGCGGCACAGGCGACCGACGAACCAGTGACCGCCGAGAATCCGGCCGCGCCGCCGACTGTGGTGACGGCCAAGCCGCCCGGGACGCCAGCGAGCCAGACCCGCGCCGCGCGAAACAGGCCTTCGGTGAGGCCGGCGCGATAACTGATGAACCCCATCAACAGAAACATCGGGATGGAGCTCAACGACCAATGCGCAACGAAATCATACGGGATGTTGGCCAAGAGGCCCCATGCCGCGCGTGGACTGGTTAACTCCCAAATTCCAACAAACGCGACGCCGCCCAACGCGACACCGATCGGCACGCGCGCGAGCAGCAAAACGACAAGGACGGCGAGGCCGATAAAACCAATGGTTAGTGAGTCCACGTCGCCCGATTCCGCACGCTCATGATTTCGGGAACAGCCGTCGGTACGCCTTGATCAGCAATACCAAAACGATCAATCCGCAGCCGAGCGGCACCAAGAAACGCGTCGGCCAGATGCTCAGCACGGCGACGCCGGTGATGAACTCCCCCACCTCGAACTTTCGTATCGCGACCAGCCATGTGCGCCAGGTGATCCCGGCGAAATAGGCGGCCGCAACCAATCCGGTCGCGAGCATCAGGAAGCGTTGGGGCGTTTCGCCGATAAATTGACTAATGATTTCGACCGAAATGTGCCCATCGCTCCACTCGATCGCGGCGAGTGGCAGGAACACTACCGCGACCATGTAGTAGGCGGAGACCACTTCAGTGGTCATCGGCAACGGCGCATTGAACAGGTAGCGGCCGAGCACGTCGATATTGACGTGGAGCATCATCGCCACCAGCGCGATCGCCGCGATGAAGTTGAAACCGTTCGACGTTTTCCGTACGCCGGTTTCGAACCACGTTTCATTGCCTGGCGACACGTCGGTCATGAGTCGTTGTCTTGATAAGGAATCGCCTCGGCCGCGACGTCCCACATCACGCGGCCGGCGGGCGTACGGCGTTCTTCATGGACGTGGCCAACCAAGCCAGCCGCGCGGCTGATCACCGCGATGCCACGCATGATCTCGATCGGAATGGCCGCCTCGCCGAGCACCGCCGCCACCGAGCCCGTCGCGTTGATCGTAATGTGGCGCTCGTAAACAGCGTCCACGGCGTTCGACAAGGCGCGCAGCGCCGCTATGTGTCCGCCGTTAACACCCGCCTGTTCCGCAACTTCGAACAATCGCGGCGTACGCGGGTCGTCGGGTCGGTGCAAATGGTGGCCAAAGCCGGGAACGTGCAGGCGGTTTTCGCGATGATGGGTGGCGATCTCGCGCGCTTCGTCGGTCGCTCCGTCGCCCGCGCCGCGGACTTGGTCAATCAGTGCCGCGGCTTGCTCCATTGTGCCGATGAATTGACTGCCGACGCCAAGCAGGCCGGCGGCCACCGCACCCTGCAACGCTTCCGGGGCGCCCATATAGGTCATGCGCGCGGCGATCGCGCTCGGTGTCATCCCGTGTTCCATCAGCGTGACCAACACGGCGTCGAGGATCTTGGTTTGCGCGGATGTCGGCCGTCGACCCATCAAATGCAGGAAGATCATATCGGTGAAGCTGATATGGCCGATCAGATCATCGACCAAGTTTTCACCGCGCACGAAAATCGCATCATTGGTGTGGTGCGCGATGCGCGTCACCGGCTTGTTGCGTTGTGCCACGCCTGCCCTCCCACGCCCGTTCTGATTGTTGGATAGCATGCGGCTGGCGGTAGGCAAAGTCATCTGGACTTGTTCGACCGCGATCGCCGGATCAGAATGCGCATCGCCCGAAGACACCAACGAAAGGTGCAGTGACATGGGGGAGGCGGCAGCAGCGCGGAGTTACGACCGGCCTTTTGCCGACATTCGCGTCGTCGATATGAGCCAGGGTTTGGCGGGACCCGCCTGCGGCATGATGTTGGCCGCGCACGGCGCTTCGGTGGTCAAGGTTGAGCCACCGAGCGGTGATTGGTCGCGCGGTCTCGGGACGCGTCATGGCCAACACACGGCCCTCGAAATGGCGGTCAACCGCGGGAAAAAGAGCATTGCGCTCGATCTCAAAGCACCAAACGGTCTCGCGGTCATGCACCGTCTGGCCGCAGAGGCGGACGTCGTGATCGAGAGTTTCCGCCCGGGCGTCGCGGACAAACTCGGGGTGGGATATGACGCGCTGCGCGAAATCAATAAGCGCGTGCTCTACACGTCGATCAGCGGTTTCGGCCAAAAAGGGCCCTATGCGGCGCGGCCATGCACCGACATGGTGGGCCAGGCGTTCTCGGGCATCATGTCGATCAACCGAGACGAGGCCGGTGCGCCGTTCAAGGTTGGATTCGTGCTGGTCGACACCGCCGCGTCGCTCTATGCGTTTCAAGCGATTTCCACGTCTTTGTACGCGCGTGGAGAGGAAGGGCGCCTGATCGACGTGAGCCTGATGCAATCGGCGGCGGCGATGATCGCGCCCAAGATTGTCGAGTCCTATTTGGAAGGCGCTTCGCCGCGGCCGCTCAATCCGCCGGGCGGAAGCTACCAAACCAGCGATGGCTGGATCGCCATCACCCTCATGCGCGAGGAGCAATACCAAGCGATCTGCCAGGTGATCGGCCGCCCCGACCTTGCCACCGACCCGCGTTTCGACAACCCGGAAAAGCGCGCGGATGCGATTGACGTTCTGGCACCGATGATCCGCGAGGTTATCGTCACGCGCCCGTCCGACGAGTGGATCGAACGTCTGTCCGCCGCCAAAGTGCTGTGCAACAGAATCAACGAAATTGGGGACTGGTTAGAAGATGAGCATGTCCAAGCCGTGGATGCCGCGCCATTGACCGCGCAACGGATCGTCGAAGCCGTACCGGTGCCGCGCATTCCGGGCATGACCGAGGACGCCTTCGCAAATTTGGAACCTGCGACGCCGATCATCGGCGGTGACAGTCGCGATGTTCTGGCGGCACTCGGCTATGGCAGCGATGCGATTGAAAGCTTGGTGGCGTCGGGGGCGGTGCACGTTTCGGAAGACGCCACGGCGTTGGCGAGTTGACGTGATGCACCAGGGTCCTCCCGGCGGTCACCCGCGCTTCGATGATTTTGAAGTTGGGGCTGTTTATCGCAGCTACGGTCGCACGGTCACGGAGACTGATTTGGTGACCTTCGCGTCTTTCGCCGGGCTACGGTTGCCCATATTCGTCGACGACGAATATGCCCGGAATGAGTCGCCCCATGGCGGTCGTATCGCGCCGGGCTTTCTGACGGCCTCGCTCACCGCTGGGATGATCGAAAGCATATTGGGACCGGACTTGATCGCCGGTCTGTCGCTCGACAATTTTCGCTTTCATACGCCGGTACGGCCCGGGGATACGCTGCGCGCCGAGATCACCATCGAAGAAGCGCGCGCCACCAAAGCGGGTGACAAGGGCATCCTCAAACTGGGCATTTGCGTGAGAAACCAAAACAGCGAGGTGCCGCTGGAATATCAGAGCACCGTCATGATGGCGCGCAACACGCCTGCGTGAGCCCAGGCACGCCGCGCTTGCCGATCCGGGCACGCACGGTTAGTAGAGGGCGCGGCGCAACCAGCACGGAACCTCACGCCGCGGGGAGGAACTCTATGCGCGATCTCCAACTGCCCGGCCGTTCGGCCGTGCACGCCTTCAATGGCATGGCGGCGACATCGCATCCGGCGGCCACGCTGGCGGCGCTCGATTGCCTGCGTGACGGCGGGAACGCGATGGATGCCGCGATTTGCGCGGCGGCGGTACTGGCGGTGGTCGAGCCGCAGTCGACCGGTATCGGCGGCGACGTATTCGCGCTCTATGTGCCGGGCGGGACGAGCGATGTGATTGCGCTCAATGGGTCGGGGCGCGCACCGGCGGCGGCGACGCCCGCATGGTATGCTGAGCAGAGCATCGACGAAATCGGCTTCCAGTCGGCACATGCGGTGACGGTGCCAGGCGCAATCGCGGCCTGGCAGAAACTTTCGGACGATCACGGAAAGCTTGGGCTTGCACGACTGCTCGCGCCGGCCATTGGCTATGCGCGCGATGGCTATCCGGTGCACGAGGTCGTGGCGCATGTCTGGGCGGAAACCCTCGAACGGACCGGGGCCGATGAAAACTGCAAACGCATCTTTCAGCCCGAAGGCAAAACGCTTGTCTCGGGCGAGGTACACCACCAGCCACAGCTCGCCGACACCATGTCCGCGATCGCCGAGGGCGGCCGCGACGCGTTCTATACGGGGGCGATTGCCGAAGACATGGTCGCCTCGCTCAAGGCGCTCGGCGGCCTGCACACGGTGGAAGACTTCGCCGCGGCGACCGCCGATTACGTCACCCCGATCAAGACCGACTATCGCGGCACGACGATCTATGAATGCCCGCCGAATGGGCAGGGCTTGCTTGTGCTGCAAATGCTCAATGTGTTGTCGGCGTTCGATCTCGCAGCGCTCGACCCGCTAGGCGCGGAACGGTTCCATTTGGAAGCTGAGGCGACGCGCCTCGCGTTCCGTGACCGCGCGGGCTTGCTGGCCGACCCGGAGCACGCCGACGTTCCGACCGAAAAATTGATTTCGATGGACTACGCAGATCGTCTGCGTGCGCTGATCGATCCCAAGCGCGCCATGACCGACATGCCGCCGCCGGGCGAAACCCCGCACAAAGACACCGTATACCTCACCGTCGTCGATAAGGACCGCAACGCGACGTCGTTCATCAATTCCCTGTTCCAGTCCTATGGCAGCGGCCTGATGAGCCAGAAATCCGGCGTGCTGTTCCACAATCGCGGCGCCAGTTTTGTCGTTGATCCGGCGCATCCGAATTGCATCGCACCGGGCAAGCGGCCGATGCACACGATCATTCCCGGCATGGCGGTGAAAAAGGGCCGGGCGGTGATGCCATTCGGCGTGATGGGCGGGCATTACCAGCCTGTCGGCCAAACCCATTTCCTCACCAACGTCATCGATTACGGCATGTCGGTCCAAGAAGCGCTCGATTTCCCGCGCGCTTTTGCTTTTGGAGACACGTTCCAGGTGGAGCGCGGCGTGCCTGAGGCAGTTCGTGACGGTTTGACGCAGCGCGGCCACACCTTGGAAGAGGCGGATTTTCCCTTGGGCGGCGGTCAGGCGATCGCCATCGATTGGGACCGCGGCGTGCTGACCGGCGGCTCAGATCCCCGGAAAGACGGATGTGCCATGGGCTACTGACGGCTGCCTTGCGGTCGCCAGGGCGGTGTCGGTATGCTCCGCCTCAATCAAGAGAAAACAAGCACCGTGCGCGGTGGACAGGAAGGATGACATGAAATTTCGCGGAATCGCAGCGTTTCTGCTGATTTTGGTGCCATTTGGCTTCGCCTCGGTCGTGGCCAAAGCGGAAGACACGGTCAAGATCGGTTTGATCGAGCCGTTCTCCGGCCCGATCGCGGCGGTGGGGCGCGACACGCTCGAGGGCTTCGAATATTACGCCGATTACGTCAATGCACGCGGCGGCGTGCTGGGCGGCCGGCAGATCGAGATCGTGCCGCTCGACAATGCGATGAATGCCGAGAAGACCACGCAGCAATTGCGCAAGGCGATCGACGACGGCATCCGCTTCGTGAGCCAGGGTGTTGGCTCCAATCACGCGCTGAACATCATAAAATTTTTGGGCAAGCACAATCGGCGCAATCCGGACGAGTCGATCCTGTTTCTGAACCACTCGGCGGTGACGACCTCGTTTACCAACGAATTGTGCTCGTTCTGGCATGTCCGCTTCGACGCCAATGTCGACATGAAGGTCGCGGCACTGGCGACGCAAATCGGTCGCGATCCAAGCGTGTCGAAGTTGTACATGCTGAATCAGAACTACGCGTACGGTCAGGCGTTCCAGTCGGCGGCGCAGCAATTCTTGGGCGAACGCGCGCCGAACGTCGAATTGGTGGGTGACGAATTGATCGTGCCGTTCGGCAAAGTCCTCGATTTCACGCCCTATATCGCCAAGATCAAAGCGTCGGGCGCCGACACGGTGCTGACCGGCAATTGGGGCCCGGACCTTGTGCGGTTCGTGAAAGCGGCCGCGGCGTCCGGATTGCAGACGCCGTTCTACACCATCTATGGCGGCCTCCCGAGCTCAATCGCGGGCTTCGGCGGCAAGGACGGCGTGGCGGTCGGCATCAAGCAGATCACGGAAATGCATGAGAACGACGCCAATTTCAACGGCACGCCCGAGTTCGAGGAAATGAACAATGGCTGGACCGAATATTCCGGCAAGAGCATGTATTCCGAGCGGCTTGGCTGGGTGGTCCTGATGTTCGCCATGGCGGTGGACAAAGCCGGCACCGACGATCCGGCCGCGGTCGCGGCGGCGTTCGAAGGTTTGACCTATGAAGGGCCCGGCGGCGCGGTGACGATCCGCGCCGAAGATCATCAGGCGCATTTCCCGATGGTGATCAGCACTATGTCCGATCAGGTCGAACGGCCGTTCCTCTACAACAATGAGAGTTTCGGAGTTGGGTGGCAGACCGACGCGTGGGTCACGGCGGATGAACTGACTCTGCCCACCACGTGCGACATGAAACGCCCATAAGCTGAGAGTGCGCCACGGCGTCGTTGGGGGCGGGCCGTGGCGCACAATGCTTTTGAGGCCTAATCGGGGACGCGGGGGACACTCTTGGAAAGCTTTATTTTTGCGCTGTTCAACGGCGTGCTGTACGGCATGCTGTTGTTCATGCTGGCGAGCGGCCTCACGCTGATCTTCAGCATGATGGGCGTGCTCAATTTCGCCCATGCCAGCTTCTTCATGCTCGGCGCCTACTTCGCTTACTCGATTAGCACCTATGTCGGCTTCTGGCCGGCCCTTATTGTTGCCCCACTCATTGTTGGCGTTGTGGGCGCGCTGGTGGAGCGGTATGGCCTGCGCCCCGTCCATAGTTACGGCCATGTGGCTGAGCTGCTCTTCACCTTCGGCATCGCCTATGTCATCGAAGAGATCGTGAAGATGATATGGGGGCAGGTTCCGGTCCCCTACGACATTCCGGAGTCGCTCAACTTCACGCTTTTCGCCTGGGCCGGCCTCGACTATTCGGCTTATCGCGTCTTCATGCTGCTGGTTTCCGTCGGTATTTTCGTCGCGCTGTTCGCGCTGCTCACCAAGACAAGGATCGGGTTGATCATTCGCGCGGCCGTGTCGGACCCAACTCATGTCGCGACGCTCGGCCATGACGTGCCGACAATTTTCATGTGGACCTTCGGTTTCGGCTGCGCACTTGCGGGCGTCGCGGGCGTGCTCGGCGGCAATGTGCTGGGCACCGAACCGGCGATGGCGCTGCAACTCGGACCGATCGTGTTCGTGGTCATCGTGGTGGGCGGACTTGGCTCGCTCGGCGGCGCGCTGATCGCGGCATTGTTGATCGGCATCATTCAGACCATGGCGATCTTCTACGATTTCGGCATCAACGCGGCGCTGCTCGCGGTCGGCATCGAGATCGACGCGGCGGGCATGTTCCGTGATTTCGCGCGGATCACCACGGCGCAGGCGTCGCCGGTGATTCCCTATCTGCTGCTTGTGCTGATGCTGATCTTTCGGCCGCGCGGCATGTTCGGGACTCGCGACGTATGACCGCCCCGGGCACCTTCGTCGCGCGCTACGGCATTTGGATCTTCGGTGCCGTGCTGCTGCTGATCATGCCGCACGTCTTCACGTCCAGTTTTGCGCTCAATCTCATGAGCCAAATGGGCGTGCTGATCATCTTCTCGCTCGCCTACAACATGTTGCTTGGTCAGGGCGGCATGTTGTCCTTTGGCCATGCGATCTATTTCGGCCTGGCGGGCTATTTCACGATCCACTATCTGAACTTCGTCTACGACGATATTGCGCCTTACATCCCGGTCAGCTTGTTCCCGCTGCTTGGCGGCTGCGTCGGTCTCTTTTTCGGGACCTTAGTCGGCTATGTATCGACACGCCGCGCGGGCACGACCTTCGCGATGATCTCGCTTGGTTTCGGTGAGATGGTCACCGCGCTGACCCTGATCCTTGTCGCGATATTCAACGGCGAAGACGGGATACAAACCGACCGTGTGGTCGGCCCCGAGCCCCTTGGCATCAGCTATGGCCCCAACATCGAAGTCTATTATTTGATCGCGGTTTGGGTGCTGGTGGCGGCGGCGGCGATGTACGCGCTGACCAAGACGCCGTTTGGCCGGATGTCCAACGCGGTGCGCGACAACCCGGAACGGACCGAGTTCATTGGCTACAACAGCCAACGCATTCGCTGGCTCGCGTTCGCGCTGTCATCGTTTTTTGCGGGGCTCGCAGGCTCACTTCACGCAATCAACTTCGAGCATGTCGGTTTCGAGCAGGTCAGCGCGCTGACCTCCGGCCTCGTCCTATTCATGGCCTATATCGGTGGCGTCGGTCATTTTGCCGGTCCGGTTATCGGCGCTGTTCTGATCACCTTCCTCAACGGGACGCTCACCACTTATACCGAGGCGTGGCAGCTTTATCTCGGCGTGTTGTTTGTTGCGGTGATCATGTTCTTCCCGGGCGGGCTCGCGGGCTTGATCATCATGCACCAGCCAATCTGGCGTATCGACACGCGTTTGCTGGCGCCGCTGACCGTGCCCTATTTGCTGTTCATCGGCGCGCTCCTTGTGTCGCTCATCGGCTTTATCGGCTTGGTCGAATTGCTGATCTACAAAACTTCACGGCTTGGCGCGGCCCATGACCTGACGATCTTCGGGATTACGATGGATCCCAGCGGCGTCGTGCCTTGGATTTCGTTCGCGATTGTGATGGCGGTTGGCGTTTACGCCATTCGCAAGGCCTTTCCGGTGGCGGCCGGTGCGTGGAACACGGCCATCGATCAGGCCCGCGCGAGGGCGGCCCAATGAACGCCGCATTGCAGCTTAAGGACGTCCACAAGAGTTTCGGCAAAACCGAGATTATCCGCGGCGTTGACTTGGAAATCCGCGAAGGCGAGCGTCATGCGGTGATCGGGCCGAACGGCGCCGGGAAATCGACGCTGTACAATCTGATCAGCGGGCGATTTCCGGTTAGCAGCGGCGCGATCCGCTTGCGCGACCAAGACATCACCAATCGCTCAGCCTTCGAGATCAATCGCGCGGGCCTGTGCCGCAGCTTCCAAGTGACTAATCTGTTCCATCGTATGAGCGTGCTCGACAATGTGCGGTGCGGCGCCTTGTTCTCGCTCGGTCACAAATACGCCTTCTGGAAGTTTGTCAGCCGCCAGAAAGACGTTGCGGAACGCGCCGACGATATCCTCGAACGGATCGGTCTGTCCGGGAAACGCGATTGGCCGGCGGGCATGCTGTCCTATGCCGATCAGCGTGCGCTGGAACTCGGCGTGACGATTGCCGGCGGTGGCGATGTCATCTTGCTCGACGAACCGACGGCGGGCATGAGCCACTCCGAGATCGCGCAAGCTGTCGCGTTGATCCGCCGCATCTCGACCGGCAAGACGCTCATGATCGTCGAGCACGATATGGGCGTCGTGTTCGACTTGGCCGATCGGATTTCGGTGTTGGTGTATGGCGAGGTGATCGCCACCGGCACGCCGGAAGAGATCCGCAACAGCGCGCAGGTCAAGGAAGCCTATCTCGGCACGGAGGCAACATGATGCTCGAAGTGCAAGGTCTCCACGCCTATTACGGCAAGAGTCACATCTTGCAGGGTGTCGATTTCAAGATTGGCGAAGGCGAGATCGTGAGCCTGCTGGGCCGCAACGGCGTCGGCCGGTCGACGACGTTAAAGGCGATCATGGGCGAGGTGCCGCCGCAGGGTTCGATCCTGTTCCAGGGCAAGGAAATCGCCGGGCGCAAAATGCATGAAATCGCGCGGAGCGGCATCGGCTATGTGCCGGAGAATCGCAATATCTTTCCAACGCTTACGGTGCGTCAGAACCTCGTTCTCGGCATTAAGAACATGCGCAAGCAGGGGCGATGGTCGATCGACGACATGTTCGACATGTTCCCCAATTTGCGTGAGCGCGCCGACGCGCTCGGCTCGGTGATCTCAGGCGGCGAGCAGCAAATGCTCACCATGTGCCGCACGCTGATGGGCGATCCGGATTTGGTGATGATCGACGAGCCCACCGAAGGCTTGGCGCCGAAGCTCGTCGAACAAGTACGGGAATTATTGGCTGAGATCGCGAAGCGCGGAATATCGATCTTGCTTGTAGAACAGAAGCTCGATATCGCGCTCAAGATCTCGAACCGCCTCTACGTCATGGGACACGGCGAGATCGTGTTCGAAGGCACGGTGCCTGAGTTCACCGCCAATGACCAAGTGCGCAAAGAGTGGCTTGAAGTTTAGCTGGCTTACGAACCGTCAGTCCTCCCAAAGTCCACGAGCCTTATGCCAATCCTCGATTGATTCTTCGGGATAGCGGTCGAAATGAGAATGACGCTTGCCTTTGGGCACCTCCGCCCATGCTGGTGCCGAGTCGAGCATGATGTGGACGGTCTCAGGCGTTTTCGGCAAGGGCGTGTCGATCGCCGACGCGAAGGGATGGACCAGCTCGGGCCACCGCGGGTCCCAGGCGTAAAGCGCCGTGCCGCATGTCTTGCAGAAATGCCGGCGGAGCGGACTCAGCCCATCGTCCTCGGCACCGCCGTCGACCAGGTCGCCGCGCGCCCGGTAAATCGTGACATGTGACTCGCCCGTGACTTCGAGCGTGTCGGCATCACCGGCAAGATTGATCGCATAGCCGCCGCCGCCGTCGGTCTTCCGACATACGACGCAATAGCACCTCATGAACGGCACGGGCGTGTGTGAGGTCACCGAAAATGTCACGGCGCCGCAATGGCACGATCCTTCAAGCAGCATAGTCAACTCCGTCGGCGCGATTGCGTTTCGTCGGCGCATGATAACGCCGGATGTGGACGATCTGGAGTCGCCGCGCAACCCGCGCGGCGGTACACTTCGTCCCTCACATCGCCATTGCGGCGAGATGTGACAGGAGGAGGGGACGATGATCAATCAGACTCGGACGATTGGACTGATTGCGGCGCTTGCGCTGGCCGTCTTTACGTCTTGGCCGCACAGCCAGATAGCTGTTGCGAGCGACGCCACCATCCAAAAACTTGATGCGGCGAACGCGCTGCCGCTTGTCGTACCGGAAGAGGTCGGGCTGTCTTCGGAACGCCTTGACCGCATTAGTACAGTGCTGGGTGCGGGGATCGAGAGCGGCGAGATTCCCGGTTTTGTCGCGCTGGTCGCGCGGCGTGGCCGCATTGCCTATTTCGAGTCCGCTGGCGTACTCAATCCGGCCACCGGCGCCGCGATGCCACGCAATGCCATTTTCCGCATCTATTCGATGACCAAGCCGATCACCAGCGTCGCGGTTATGATGCTGGTCGAGGAAGGCAAATTGAAGCTTTCCGATCCAGTGTCGAACTTCTTGCCCGAGTTCGCGGAAATCAAAGCCGCGACGAACGCGGACGCGGCCTCGGACGCCGCCGGGCTTGAGACCGAAGAGGCGACGCAGCCGATCATGGTCGTCGATTTGTTGCGCCACACATCCGGCATTACCTACGGCGTTTTCGGCGCAACCCCGGTCGAGAAGCTGTATCTGGACGGCGGCGTCAATGATCTCGGCGTCACCAATGCATCTTTGGTCGAACGGCTGGGGACCTTGCCGCTCAAATATCAGCCGGGAACGGTTTGGGAATATGGTCGGTCCACCGACGTGCTCGGCCGCTTGATCGAAGTCGTCTCCGGCCAATCTCTCGGCGAGTTTTTCCAAACGCGCACCTTCAAGCCGCTCGACATGGTGGACACCGGTTTTCACGTCTCATCGAAAAAAATCCACCGGCTGGCCGAGCCGTTCGCCGAGGATCACGACGGCTTAGTGCTGAAATATATCGACGTCACAGGTCCACCATCGTTTGAGGCGGGTGGCCAGGGCCTGACCTCCACGCCCGTCGATTATGTGCGGTTCTTGCAGATGATGCTCAATGGCGGGGAGCTAGATGGCGCACGCCTGTTGGGCAGTAAGACCGTCGAGCTCATGACCCAAGACCATGTGGGTGACATGTTCGATCACGGCACCTTCTATATTCCGGGACCGGGTCACGGTTTCGGTCTCGGCTTTGCCGTGCGCAATGAAGGGCCGCGTTCTCCAGGCATTCTGACGGCGATGCAAGGCTCGCCGGGTGAATTCTATTGGGCGGGCTATGCCGGCACCTATTTTTGGGTCGATCCGGCGGAAGAGTTGATCGGTGTCTACATGATGCAGTCGGTCAAACAATTGCTGCCGTACGCAACAGCGTTCAAATCGCTGGTGTTACAGGCAGTGATCGACTGACAGATTACGCGTCGGGCCAGACGCCGGCGGTTATGGCGCGTTGTCGAGCGAGCGCGTAGATCGCGTCGATGGTCGGTGTCGGGGTTTCGGTCATGCGGCCGAGCTCCGACACCGCGCCGATCAGCGCCGGAAGCTCGACAGGCAAACCGGCTTCAAAATCCTGCAAGGTCGAGGTTTTGTGGTCGCCGACTTCGCCGCCGCCTTCCAAACGGCGGTCGACGTCGATCGGAAATGTCACGCCAAGTTTCTCCCCGATCGTCTTTGCCTCAACCATCATTTCGCGCACCACCGGTCGCACGCGATCGTCGGCCGCGATTTGCGCCAAGGTTGCACCCGTTAGCATACTCACGGGATTGAAGGCGACATTGCCCCACAGCTTGATCCAGATGTCGTCGCGAATGCGTGGCCGCACGGGCGATTTCATGCCGCCAGCGATCATCGCTTTGCTCAATGCCATGGCGCGATCGGATTTCGATCCGTCGGGTTCG
>JANQOH010000314.1 GCA_028289725.1 Alphaproteobacteria bacterium | reverse complement strand
CGCAAGCTCGAAACCAAGTGGGCGCGAGCCCTCGCAGCCGGTCTCCTCGCCGGCCGCCATTATTAGGAGCAATCCGGGGCCGTCATCTAACTCTGGGCCAACCTCCATGGCGGCGGAAACAAAACCCGCGACGCCGGATTTCATATCGGTGACGCCGCGGCCATAGAGTTTGCCGTCAACGAGTTCGCCGCCAAACGGGTCAACAGACCATGGGGCGCTGCCGAGAGGCACGGTGTCCAGATGACCGGCAAAGCAAAGCTGCGCCGCCCCTTCCCGTCCGCCTCGCCTCGCAACCAGGCTTGTCCGCAAGGGCGCGAAATCGTGGTAGCTCACCTCAAATCCGGCGTTCAACAATATGTCGCCGAGAAACTGCGCACATTTCTGTTCGCTGCCGCCCGGGTTGATGCTTTGGATGGCAACCAGTTCTTTGGTGAGTTCAGTCGCGTCCATCGGTCCTGGCCTCCACTCGTTTGACCGGGTGCATTTTGCGCACAGGTCCTTTTAACGCGGCCCCAGCGACGACCGGGCCGATCAAAAGGCCTTCTCGACACCCGCACGAAATTTGTTGGACGGCACAAAGGCCGTCTTTTCCGGGTCGCGGGGCTCGGGCACCCATAAGATCCGGTCCGGGTGCATGCCGGCGCCGTAGACCGCGGAGACCGCGCTGCGGCGCATGCGGTTGAGCAGGCGTGTGTCCGCGTCGCCAACAGCAGGGTGCGTGCCGCCATGGGCATCGACGGTCTTCTGCCAAGCGGCCTTGCGGGACTCCAACGTGGCCGCATCGGACAGCGCGGTGCAGTTCAGTTCGTTGACATTAAGGTCGGCAACGATTTCGTCGCCATCTTCCACGAAGGCAATGGGACCGCCCAACGCGGCCTCCGGTCCGACATGGCCGATCACGAGCCCGACAGACCCACCGGAGAACCGCGCATCCGTCATAAGGCCAATCACAATACCTTTTTCGCGGCACAGGGTCGTGATACGCGACGTCGAGTCGAGCATTTCCGGCATGCCCGGCGCGCCGCTGGGGCCTTCGTAGCGCACGATGACCATGTCGTGATTTCCGAAGACCTCGGGCGTGTTTTCGAGCGTGTCCAACAACATTTGCTCGCTATCAAAAACGCGCGCCTTGCCCTTGAAGACATTGCCCTCGAGACCGCCTTCCACGCCGGCGAGTTTCAAGACCGCGCTGAAATCGGGCGACAGGTTGCCGCCGAGAAGGCGTAGCCCGCCGGTTGGTTTGTATGGCTTCTCCACGGTGTAAATCACATCGCCGTCCGGCGCGGGCGGGTCCAGTCGCGCGATCTGCTGCGCGAGGGTTTCGCCGGTGCAGGTCATCGTCTCGCCGTTCAGCAAGCCGGCGTCCAGCAATTCCTTGACGATCACTTGCATGCCACCTTTTTCGTCGATATCGACCATCGAATAGCGCCCAAACGGCCGCGCATCGACGAGTACGGGGACGACATGCTGGGACAGATGATTAAATTCCTCCGGCGACATGATGTCCTTGGCGAAATCGCCGAAGCCGGCGGCACGCGCAATCTCGGGCGCATGCAGGAGAACATTCGTCGAGCCGCCCACCGCCATCGCGACAATGATCGCATTGCGGATCGAGTCGCGGCTGACGATGTTGCGCGGCGTCAGCCCCTTCTCCATCATCTGGCGCAGATAGCCGACGAGTTCGCCCGGAAACTGCTCTAGCCGGCGCGGATCGTCCGACGGCGGCGACACCATGTGCAGCGGCTCCAAACCCACAACGGCGATGAAGGTCTGCATGGTGTTGTAGGTGAACATGCCACCGCAGCTGCCGTAGCCCGGACAGGCATCGCAAGCGACACGCCATTTCATGTCTTCGTCATGGCTGCCCGCGACCTGGAAGCCCGTGATGATGTCGATCGGTTCGTTGGTCACCGAGTCTGTTCCGGGGCGGATCGGGCCATCGGACATGATGATCGCGGGCCGGTCATGCTCAAGGATCGCCGCGGTGGTGCCAACGGGCGGCTTGTCGCACGCCACCACCGCGATCGTGCCCTCCAGGCCACTCGCGCTCAAATGCTCACACAGAGAGTCATGCGTGACTTCGCGGCCGATCAGCGAATAGCGCATCTCGCGCGTGCCGTTGCGCATGCCGTCCGAGGTCGCGACCGAGTATTCCGGCTGCACCAGGCGGACACGCATTTGACCGTCGCCCTGGCCAACATTCTCGAGCAGACAAGACTGGATCGCGTCGACCTTCTGCTGCACGCCCAAATAGCATTGCGAGTCGCCCTTATTGCCGACCACGCCGACGGACGGCTCGTGGATAAGATTGATGTCGGTTCCAATTTCCCGCGCAATGCCAACCGTTTGCGCCGCCCGGCCAGGGTTGTTGTCGAAAAGAACCTTCTTTGATTTAGGCACGACTGACTCTCCGCGAGATTTGGTCTTCTTGAGGTGTCCGTTGAATAAGTCGGGATCGCGCGTGATCCCGCAACGCGTGTGATGCCTTGTCCGCTGCCGTTTCGCAAGCCGAATTCGCGCATAAAGTCGGCCATCAGGCTTGCATTCTGCGAATGGGACGGCCAAACGCCGCCATAGGGGCGTGTGCTTGGAAGAAACCGTACGCCAACTTATCGTCTTGTGCTGGACGGCATCGATCAAAGCCGAGCCGCGGTCCCCCTTGCGATTTTGGCGCGGCCGGGATAACAGCGCGGTCACTTTCGCCTTGAGAGGTATGCAGTCATGAAACGCCGAGACTTTATTGCGGGGGCGGCCGGCGTGGCCGTCGGCGCCGCCGCCACCTACGCCGCGACGTCTCGCACGTCGCCATCGATCGACTCCGGAACCGCCGAAGCGCCCAGCCAGGCGCCCGCGATCAATAGCGGGGCGCAGGAATGGCGCATGGTGACGACTTGGCCGAAAAACTTTCCCGGTCTGGGGACGGGCGCGCAGCGCATTGCCGACCGGATCACGCAAATGTCCGACGGGCGGCTGACGGTGAAACTCTTTGCGGCCGGCGAACTGGTCCCCGCCTTCGAGGCCTTCGACGCGGTGCGCGACGGCACGGCCGAAATGGCGCATGCCGCGGCAGTCTATTGGGTTGCAAAGCATAAGAGCGCGCCGTTTTTCAGCACGGTGCCAAGCGGCATGACCCATCAAGAGCATACCGGCTGGATTCACCACGGCGGCGGCCAGGCTTTGTGGGATGAGCTTTATGGCGGCTTCGGCCTGAAACCGTTCATGGCCGGCGCCACCGGCGTCCAAATGGGCGGCTGGTTTCAGCGCGAAATCAAGAGCGTCGACGACTTCAAGGGCCTCAAGATGCGGATCCCGGGTTTCGGCGCCGAGGTAGTCAACCGTTTAGGCGGCACCGCGGTCAATTTGCCGGGCGGCGAAATCATGCCCGCATTGCAGTCGGGCGTGATCGACGCGACCGAATGGGTCGGCCCGTACAACGACCTGGCGTTCGGTTTTCACAAGATCGCCAAATTTTACTATGGCCCCGGATTTCACGAGCCGAACGGCGGCATCGAGGCTTTCGTCAACAAAGAAAAATTCGACGCCTTGTCGGCGGATCTCCAATTGATCGTCGAAGCGGCTTGCATGGCCGAAACCGGCTACATGCTGGCCGAGTTCAGCGCCGGCCATAACGAGTCGCAGGCGGTGCTCGTCGAACAGCACGGCGTGCAGATTTCGCGATTCCCGGAGGACGTCGTGAAAGCGGCCTATGACGCCGGGCTTGCCGTGGCGAGCGAAACCGCGAACGAGGGCGAGTTGGCGAAACGCATCTACGATAGTTGGTCCGCATTCCGGCAACAGGCCATCAGCCGTGCGCCCTTCGCGGAAGGCGGTTTCATGGAGGACCGTGCCTTGGCGTCGTCGTAAGCGGCTTTCGGATCGGCACGTACCGAAGTCGAGGGAGGGATGCCATGAAGATTGCCGTAATCGGCACCGGCGCCATGGGCTCGGTCTATGCGGGCTTGCTCGCCGACGCCGGGAACGAGGTCTGGGCGGTCGACCTCTGGCGCGAGCATGTCGAGGCAATGAACCAAAGCGGGCTCCGTGTCGAAGGCGCGAGCGGCGACCGCGTGGTCAAAGCGATCCACGCCACGACCGACCTGGCCGACGCCGGTGACTGCGATCTCTACATCATCGCCACCAAGGCATCCGGCGTGGGCTCGGCCGCGCGGGCGATCGCGCCGTTGATGGGGCCGGAGACGTTGGTGCTTACCATCCAGAATGGTCTCGGCGCCGGTGAGCGTATCGCCGAGCACATGCCGGTGGAGAATGTGCTGCTCGGCGTGGCGCAGGGGTTCGGCGCTTCGATGAAGGGGCCCGGCCACGTGCACCACAATGCGATGGCCATGATCCGCATCGGCGAAATGCAGGGCGGCATGACCGAACGGCTGGAGCGTCTCGCGGAGGTTTGGCAAAGCGCCGGATTCAACGTGAAGGCCTTCGAAAACATCGACCAGTTGATCTGGGAAAAGTTCGTCTGCAACGTCGCGTTTAGTGCGCCATGTACTGCGCTCCGCCGGACGATTGGCGAGGTGATGGGCACGCCGGCGTGGTGGGCGATTGCGAAGGGCTGTGCGCGTGAAGCCTATGCTGTTGGCTTGGCGGAAAATATCGCGTTCGATTTCGATAACGTGGACGCGTATGTGACGGCCTTCGGCGAACGGATGCCGGACGCCCGCCCGTCCATGCTGTTGGATCACTTGGCGGAACGTCCCTCCGAGATTGATGCGATTAACGGTATGGTCCCTGTTCTTGGTGACCGGCATGGCATTCCCACACCCTATAACGAGACGCTGAGCGCGATCGTACGAGAGCGGGAAGCCGGTTTCGCCGCAGGTCCTGGCAGCGCCGGTTAACCGGGACTTCTCCACCGACGTGCGGGCGACAAGACTTTGGGAGGCAGTTGATGAAGGGCATTACGTTTACCGGGAACCGCACGCTGGATGTTATGAATTTCCCGGACCCGACGCCGGGACCGCGCGATGTGGTTTTGGAGATCAAGGCCTCCGGAATGTGCGGCACGGATCTCGGCGCTTACCGCAGCCCGGAGGGCCGCGTGCCGGTCGGCGTCCAAAAGATCGATGGCCCGGTCATCGCGGGTCACGAACCCTGCGGCGTCGTCGTCGCGGTCGGCTCCGCAATCAGCGAGTCGGAAGCCAAGGTCGGCGACCGGGTGATGGACCATCACTATGACGGTTGCGGCGTTTGCCGCCACTGCCAGACCGGCTGGACGCAAATGTGCCTGGACGGCGCGGTCGCCTACGGCTATGGCGGCCACGGGGCGCATGCGAAATATATGCAAGTCGCGGCGCATTCGCTGGTGCCGTTGCCTGAAGAGGTGTCGTTCCCAGCCGGCGCTGCGATTGCGTGTGGTACGGGCACAGCCTATGGCGCCTTGAAACGCATTGGTCTCGAAGGCGACGAGACCATCGCGGTGTTCGGCCAGGGACCGGTCGGCCTATCGGCGACTCTATTGGCGGTGGAGATGGGCGCCCGGGTCATCGCCGTCGAAGTGTCTGAGGAGCGTCGGCAACTCGCGCTCGATTGGGGCGCTGATGTGGCGATCGACCCGAGCGAAACCGACGCCGTCGACGCCATCATGGATCTCACGCACGGCGAGGGCGCGGACAAAACGGTCGACTGCACATCCTCCGTCGAAGCCCGGCGCGCGGCCGTGCGCTCGACGCGCATCTGGGGCACTGCCTGCATGGTCGGCATCGGCGGCGAACTGCAAATCGACGTCATGCCCGATCTCATCTTCAGGCAGTCGAACATTGTCGGGCATTGGACTTTCTCGAAAACCATCTTGGCCGACTGTGCCCGATTCCTCGCCGACCGCAAAATCGCCTTGGACAAAATCTTCACGCATCAGTGGGAGATCGATCAGGCGGCTGAGGCTTACGACCTGTTCGATCAGGCGAAGACCGGCAAAGGCGTATTTGTGACGTTCGACTAGAAGGCTCGGACGAACCGCCGCTGGGCGAACCTTGACCGACGCGATCGCCCGTTATCGGCCCGGCATGTTGGCATAGACTTCAAACTTCTCGGCGTCGAAGGCGAGCGGTTGGACGACGCCGCCGGCCTCGTCGAGAACAGCTTTAACCTCGTGCACGACGAGCAAGTTTTCCCAGACCCGCGCCATGGTCGGGAATTCGTCGGCGAGGTTGATTCCGGCAAGCAGTGCATTGCGGATTTGAGGCAAGAGGAAACAGTCCGCGTGGGTGATTTTGTCGCCAACCGCAAAACGGCCGGCGCATTGCGCCAAAATCGTTTCCAGAGCTCCAAATTCACGGCGAATGAAATGAAGCCGCAACGGGTGAACCGTCGGTGCCGCTTTCACCATGCCCCACTCCCCCATCGCCTGAATGATGAACGGGATGTTTTGATAAGGCTGCGTGTCGGCGGCGATGATCCACATGATGCGGCGCACTTCGGCCCGCAGCCAGGGATCGTCTGGCAGCATGCCGGTGCCGTGGTCCAGGCAGTCTTCGATGAAGTCGACGATCGGGCCGGATTGCGTCATTTTCCGGCCATCAGGCAGCAACAAAATTGGAATGCGACCTTCCGGATTGAACGCGGTCAGATCCGTGGTGCCGACTTTCTCGGTCTCCGGATCTCCCTCGGGCATGGTGAAGACGAGAATGCCGCGATGATCCGTTGCGAGGCCGGTGCTCACCAATTCGACGAGCGATGACGGCACGCCGCCACACCGCAAATAGAGCGTGACCCGCATCGAGGCGCTGCTCGCCGGGTGGTAGAATAGGCGGAATGGCCCGGACTTAGGGGCGGTGAATGGCATATTTCACCACGCGATCATTTCCGGAGTCGGCGATCCAGAGCGTGTCACCCCTCACCTCAATGCCTTCCGGCGTCCGAAATATGTTCTCGCCTTCCCCCGAACGCCCGGTCCCTATGACAAGCTGCACATCGCCGTCTGGGCCGATGATTTTGACTACGTGATTGTTCTTGTCCGCCGCGATCAGCGTGCCGTCCGCCAACACATCCTGATAACGAACACCATCGAAGTCATAAGGTGATCCCTTCAGCTCCTTTTTGATGTCAAGGTCCGGCGACAACAGCAGCATTCGGTCATGCCCAGAATCGGCGAGCCAAATATCGCCGCCCGGTGCAATTTCCACATCATGCGGTGAAGAGAGTTCCGTTAGCTCGCCTACGACCGCGCCGTCCTCATAGACCACAAGGTTGTCCGACCAAGCGCCCGCCACGTAAACCCGGCCGTTCGAATGCACCAACACGCCCTCGGGACCGCGAACCCGATCCGAAAGTTCGCCAATCAGGACCGCCGTCTCGCCGTCCACGTCATAGATCGTCACCCGGTTGTTGTGGGTGTCGGCGACATAGGCGCGGCCTTCGGCATCAAAATCGACATCGTGCGTGCCGTCCTGGTGATCGGATCCAAATGTCGTGATCAAAGCTAGGCTTTCGGGATCCAGAATTACGACACGATCGTTTCCAACGTCAGAGACATACAAATGCTGCCCGTCTGGCGACAGCTTGAGATCGTGCGGATTATCAAGCTCAACATCGCTCGCGCCGAGAAACTCCACGCGTAGGTCCTGAGCCTGCGCCGATAAGCCGCATAGGGTGAACAGAACCAGGAGCGCGAGACGTGCCATCATATTCCTTGACCCCAGAAATGCGTCATACGAGCCGCGTCCGCATCGCTCGGGAGTGACCGAATTGCCGTGGCTCCATGTCGAAGCCGCAATCTATCCCGATCCCCGCCTGCCGCCAAACGTGGCCGGGCCCGGGACGAAAGCGGACCATGAACATTTCGGGCATCGGACGTTGGTCGACGCTGATCGCCGTGTATAGTGCGGGCCGAATTTCGAATGAGAATTGGACGAACGGGAGGGCGGAGAATTGGCTGAGTCACTCGAGGGCAAGGTCGCGGTGGTGACGGGTGCCGGCAGCGGCATAGGGCGCGCCATCGCGGAGGCGCTGCGCGACGCCGGCGCGCGGGTCGTGGTGAACGGGCGGAGCGAAAAGAAATTAGCCACCTATGCGCCGGGCGACGATTTGGTGACGGTCGCCGCCGACATTGCGTTGCCGGACACGGCGGAAAACTTGCTGGCGACCGCCAAGGACAAGTTCGGCGGCTGCGATATCTTCGTAAATAACGCGGGCCTGTTCGCGAGCGGCGGCATCGACGAGATCGATATCGACGCGATGTGCGCCATGGTCCGAGTTAATGTCGAAGCGGCGTTTCGCGCGGCCTACGTGTTCGCGCGCCATCTTCGCGCCCAAGGCACCGGGCACCTGATCACCACATCGAGCATTTTAGGCACCAAGGTCCGGCCGATTGCCAGCGCCTATGCCGGTACCAAGTACGCGGTCGAGGCGATGACCGAAGGCTTACGGATGGAGCTCGCGGACACCGACGTGAAAGTCTCGTGCTTTCAGCCCGGCTTGGTGATGACCGATCTGCACAACCACATGGACGTGCATCCCAAGGAAGCGAGTGGCATGGACACGCCGCTCACGCCGAAGGATGTCGCGGAGTGCGTCATGTTCATGCTGACCAGCCCGCCCAACGTCTTCATCCCGCGCATGATGATCGTGCCCAAGGAAACCGCAATCTGAGCGGCTGCCTGCTCGCCCAACGCGACTTCATGCCATGGACAGGAGCAGCTTGCCGGAAACGCCGCGTGCTTCGAAACGCTCGTGCATCGCGCCCGCGTCTTCCATCGGGAAGCGCTCGACGATCGGAATATCGAGCCAACCGTCGGAGATAGCGCCTAAGACGTAATCCATCCCGGCTTGCCAAAGCACGGGGTCGGGCATGATGTGGCCGATATGCAGACGGGTGAAGGTCTGCGAACGCGGCAGGATGCGGTCGCGGATATTGTCGTACGGTTCG